>JALWML010000306.1 GCA_027083915.1 Lysobacterales bacterium
TGTATCACAATAAATTTTTCTAACAAGTTCAATAATTTGCCAATGTTCATCAGTCAAATCAATACCATCTTTTTGTGCCAATTGTTCTCCTAAGTGTTTTGTCCAAAGTTTGTAATCTTGAAAGTGACCATTGTCATCTAGTTTTATTTTATCTATTTCCATGTCATTGTTTTATTTGCGTTGTTAACCAGTTGCAGCCACATAGGCATGCGAAGATTGCTAAAAATATTTTGCTCTTTTTTGCTTTGGTAATGTTTCTTGATTAAGGGCTGTTGCTGTTGTAATGATTGATAAAGTTTGTTGGAAATTGAGTCAGCATAAAAAATAATTTCATCCTGTTCAGAAACCATTAACCAAAATATTCTTAAGTTAGTCACCTCATCTAAGTTACAAATATGCAAGGTATTGATTGTCATAAAATAATATCCGCCTGTTCTGCCAATAATCTTAAATTGGTTGAAGAAATACCTTTGCTTGCTAGCAGAAACATCTGCCTAGGTAATGTTGCATCAAAATCATAAATTTCATCAACTCCATACATGGGTAAAGCTTTCCATACTTTGTTTTCAATTAATTGTTTACAGCCATTGCCGACAAATACAATACTAATATCTACATCATAAGCAACCATTGCCAAAATACGGTCAAATAACCACTTGATTTGCTTATCATTATTATTCGTTATCAATGCCAATGCTTTCATACAAACTCTATTTTTTTATCTGAATTGAGGGTTGCTTCCATCCATTGCCCCAACCCTGCAAGGGTGAAATTATGCAGCAGTTCTTCACTGTTTTTTTGAAATTCTTGTGCAATAGTGGAGCATGCAAGAAGAGAAATTTTGTCATGATTAACGCTTTTCCACGGACTATCATTGAAAAAGGCACATTCGACCGCATAACCATAGAAGAAAATACTGATATGCTCGAACTTTTCTTTAGTAATGGCTTGCATAAACTGCAGTGCTTGTTCACTTGCAGAAGAATTTTGACTTTTAGGGTTGATAAAAATTGAATATTTCATAATATTTTTGCAATTTAACACAAAATTACCTGTCAGATAGATAGAATAGATAAAAAGTAACCAAAAAATTAACAATGTTAAAGAAAATCACAATAAGTGCGCTTGTCGTTACTTTGCAAATCGCTAGCCTAGAATGTCACGCCAAAGACATAAATTTACCTGATTTAGGTACGCCCTCAGATTCTGTATTATCTCCAGTAAAGGAAAAAGAAATCAGAGATTCCATCATTCAACAAATATACGAATACGATTTAGTCATGCTTGACCCAATAGTTGCTGACTATATTGAAAAGCTAGGTTTTGGTTTAGCCGTTTATTCGGAAAACCCCAAGGCTCCATTTGATTTTTTTGTGGTTAATGAAAATACAGTCAATGCTTCAACCTATCCTGGCGGTCTTATTATCATGTACAGTGGTTTATTTTTACGCACGGATACTGAAAGTGAATTGGCTAGTGTTATGGCACATGAGATTGCTCATGCGACACAACGGCATATGTCTCGGTTTTATGCAGATACAAAGAAAAATACGATACCAGTGATTTTAGGTATGTTAGGTGCTGTCGCTGCTTCACGCTATAGTGATTCAAGAGATGCTCCAATTGCCATAGCCGTTGGCGTACAAGCATTGCAACAGCAATCTATGATTAATTTTACCCGAGCAAACGAATATGAAGCAGATAGAGTTGGAATCAACAACTTAGAAAAAGCGCATTATAACCCTCTAGGAATGGCAAGTTTTTTTGAAAAATTAATGCGTGAGAAGCCCAGTGATGAGCGTTATCAAATGCCTGAATATTTGCGAACACACCCGTTGTCAATTAACCGAGTTACCGAAGCCAAAAATAGAGCCCATGCTAGTGAAGGAAAAGAGTATAAAGAATCTGAATTATATGATTTTGTTAAAGAACGATTAAGAGTATTAACAAAAAATATAGAAATTGACAATGCCAGTTATTACAGAAAGTTATATGATGAAAAGAAAGAGTCTGAAATCACTCCAGCACAACAGTATGGATTTGCCTTGTCATTGTATTATTCGCATGAAAATAAAAAAGCATTAAAAATAGTTAAAAAAATAAAAAGAACTAATCAGACACAATTGGTCATCAATTTGTTGCAAGCAAATATTACTGCAGAGATTAATCGCCGAGATGGAAAAAGAATGTTTGCAGATTTGTACAAGTCTTATCCAGAAAGCCCAATTGTTATTGAACCTTATATTCAAATGCTAGCCAAAAGTAATGCATTTGAAGACCGAAACAAAGCTAAAAACTTAGCCCGAAAATTGGTGCAAATATTTCCAGAAAAACCAAATTATTATGGACTTCTTGCCATAACCTATCAAAACTTAGGAAAAAGTATTGAAGCAAATGAAGCCTTAGCGATGAAAGAGCATAAAATTCATAATAATTATCGAGCGGTGAGAATTTTAAAAAATATATTAAAACAAGAGTTGGATTATTACCAACGAGCACGAATTGAAGCGAAAATATCAACTTTTGAAAATTTAATCACCAATGAAGAAAGGCATAGGGAAATCCAAGAAGAAAAAACGGGCAGAAGACGCTTTTGATTTGAGGCTACACAGTGAGAATAAAACAATTAGATGATGATTATGCGTTATCGCGTAAAAAACTTTGGCCTAAAGCATTTAAAATTGGGCTTTATTTTATCGTTTTGATGTGGGTAGTTTTTATCCTAGACTTATTCTTGCCTTTTATCACCTTAAAAAATTTTGGTATTCATCCACGCCATGTAAATAGTTTATTTGGTATAGTCACCACGATTTTTTTACATGGAAGTTTGTCTCATTTAATGAGCAATACCTTACCTTTATTACTAGCATTAACGGCGCTATTCGGTAATTATCCTAAAATTGCACAAAAAGTCTTAATCTACTCAATAATTTTAACTGGATTACTGGTATGGTTATTTGCACGAAGCGCAAATCACATTGGAGCCAGTGGAATTCTTTATGCAATTCTAACCTTTATTTTTGTTAGTGGATTTATCCGCAAAGATATGCAATCAGTAGGCTTATCGCTGGTTATTGTGTTTCTCTATGGCTCCCTCATCTTTGGTGTTATCCCCAACAAAGAACACATCTCATGGGAATCACATTTATTTGGTATGCTAGTAGGTGCTTTTCTTGCATGGCTCTATCGAAAAACTGAAATACCCATTTATAAGGTATGGGATGAGGAAGAGTGATTTGACTAGGTTTTGAATCTTCTATTACTGAGTTAAATGCTACCAAAACACAACTGACAACTTTCCAAAGAAATCATATTGTAATGGTCTAATAACCTCTCCAATAAAATTTGACCATTACAACGATATACAGGATGGGAAGAGAAAGAGAAGCACAAACAAGTATCCTTTTGGGGTTAAATTAAGACATTATAACAAGTTGAATCTGTATCATGTATGTTCAGGGACATACCTTGATGACAAAGCAAGATTTACTTTGTCATCAAGGTATATAAACTTTTATCTGTATAAACTATTCAAAACCATCTTTAAAGAATGAAAAATTAATGATGGTATGAGTTGTTGCATTTCCAATATAAGTTGATGAATCAGAGGGATCAGTCATTGTAGCATTGGCTGTATTGTCAATAGTCCCTCCAGCATCAATTTCAGATTGTATCACCGTGTGGGTATAAGCTGTACAGGTAGCTACTTCTGTTGGAGCCAATGCTGTTGGTGCACAAGTTAATGCACCTGCCATTGAGTCATTTACAACTAATGAATCTAATGCAACGCCACCGGTATTTTCGATACTGACATTGTAAGTAATAACATCGTTCAAGTCAGCTTCTCCTGGATAACCATTATCAGTTGTAATAACGGCTGTTTTTGTTACGGTTATTTCAGGGGCAACAAGTTCACAGCTTTGAACTTTAACATCGTCGATATACCATCCCTCTCGTCCTACAGAGCTATCAGACCCAAGTCTAAATCTAAACCGTACCGTTTGACCAGCAAAATTATCAATATCAACCACTGAGTTAAGGTAATCTTGGGGGTCGCCACACCATCCATTACTGCCACTAAGGCCGGAAACTGCTCCGTTATATGGGTCGGTTAGCATTTTAGAGTTAGCTATTTGTGTCCATGAGCTACCGTTATCTGTTGATATTTCAACTAAGCCACCATCATAACATTGTGTACTTCCATTGGCTTCCATTGATTGATAATTCCAAAATTGGAGAGTCAAGTTACTGTTG
>JALWML010000307.1:0-2412 GCA_027083915.1 Lysobacterales bacterium
GATTTCTTTGGTGTAATCTGTTGATGCACACCAGAGACGTAATATATCGGCTCCATAGGTGTCAATTAATTGTTTTGGCGAAATGATATTACCTAATGACTTAGACATTTTTCTGCCATCTTTATCGACTACATAACCATGTGTTAATACTTGTTTGTAAGGTGCTCGATTGTTAATTGCTGTACCAGTCAACAAAGACGAATGGAACCAACCACGGTGTTGATCAGAACCTTCAAGATACAAATCAGCTGGCTCACGTAAATTATCACGTGCTCGCAACACAGCAAAATGAGAAACACCTGAATCAAACCACACATCTAAGACATCGGTGGTTTTATCGTAATTTTCAGCATCAGTTATCAAGTCTTTAGACTCGGCGTCAAACCACACATCCATGCCTGATTTTTCCATTAACAATGCCACTTTTTCCATTGTTTCTAAAGTGTCAGGGTGCAATTCTCCCGTTTCTTTATGGGTAAACAAGGTGATTGGCACACCCCAAGTTCGTTGACGTGAAATACACCACTCTGGACGCGTTTCAATCATAGAATAAATGCGTGACTCACCCCAAGCAGGAATCCATTTCACATTGCGTATTTCTTCTAAGGCTTTATTTCTTAAGCATTTTTTATCCATACTGACAAACCACTGTGGTGTGGTTCTGAAAGCTGTTGGGGTTTTGTGGCGCCAACAATGAGGATAAGAATGGTTGATTTCTTCAAAGTTCAACAGAACATTTTCTTCTTTCAATAATTCAACGATGGTTTTATTTGCCTTCCAAATATACTGACCTGCAAATATCGGTGTACTCTCTAAAAACACTCCATTACCGCCCATTGGATTATAAATTTCAATCCCATATTGTTTGCCTACATTAAAATCTTCTACACCATGACCTGGCGCCGTATGCACTGCACCAGTACCGGCATCAACTGTGACATGTTCACCCAATATAACTGGTACTTGCCTGTCTGCGTAGAATGGATGCTGTAATTTTAGCCCTTCTAAATTCTTACCAACAGTTGTGGCAATAATTTCAGGATTCTCAATGCCATATTTTGACGCAACATCATTAACTAAAGCCGCAGCAATAACCAATACATAATCTTTATGCCCTTTAACTAAAGAATATTCCAATTCTTCATGTAAAGATACCGCCATAGAAGCAGGCAGTGTCCAAGGCGTTGTTGTCCAAATCGGGATAGCAACTTTATCACTTTGGTTAGTGACACCAAAAGCAGAATAAAGCGCATCGGCATCTACAGCCGTATAAGCTACATCTATTGCTGGAGAAATTTTATCTTGGTATTCAATTTCAGCTTCAGCCAAAGCCGAACCACAATCAAAACACCAGTTAACAGGTTTAACACCTTTTTCAACATGTCCATTTTCAACAATTTTAGCTAATGCACGAACCATATCTGCTTCGTATTTAAAATCTTTGGTCAAATACGGGTTATCCCAATCACCAATGACACCTAATCGTTTAAATTCAGCTTTCTGAATCTCAACTTGTCTTGATGCGTATTCTCTGCATTTTTGACGAAAGGTTTTAGCATCAATTTTCTGCCCTACTTTACCGTGTTTTTTTTCTACCTGAATCTCAATTGGCAAACCATGGCAATCCCAACCAGGAACATAAGGCGCAGAGAAACCCGACATTAATTTAGATTTAATAATAATATCTTTTAAAATTTTATTTAACGCATGACCAGTATGCAATGAGCCATTTGCATAAGGAGGACCATCGTGCAAAATAAATTGCGGTCTATCTTTTGTTGCTTCTTGTATTTTATGGTATAAATTTTCTTCATCGCATTTTTTTAGCCACATAGGTTCTTTTTGTGCCAACCCAGCTTTCATTGAAAATTTAGTTTTTGGTAAATTTAATGTTTCTTTGTAATTATTGCTCACGCAATGGCTCCGTATTCATTTTTGTATTGTTATTAAAAAAATGACGTGTTTTTATCACATCATCGTTAATTTGTTGCGTTAATTCACTTAAGGAATCAAATTTTACTTCATTTCTTATTTTATGGTAAAACAAAACTTCAACATTTTGCCCATAAACTTGCTTATTAAAATCTAAAATAAAGACTTCTAGTACATTTGTCTTGCCATTGACCGTAGGACGAGTGCCAATACTTGCTGCACCTAGGTGAGTTTCACCATTTTCAAACTTCACCTTAACACAAAAGATTCCATTAATTGGTACTGCTCTATTCTTTAACTTGATATTGATAGTTGGAAAGCCCAAAGTTCTTCCCAATTGCTTGCCTTTTGAAACACGACCAAGAATTGAAAAGCGTCGTCCAAGGGTTGCTTCGACCTTATCAAATTCACTTTTTTGCAAGTGCTGACGAATTAATGAACTGCTGATCCGCTCATTATGTTTTTCAACTACCGTATCAA
>JALWML010000307.1:2422-4249 GCA_027083915.1 Lysobacterales bacterium
GTATCAATATGGGCAATCGTGACACCTTTAGGTTGACAGTAGGTTTTAAGCATCTCAATGTCTCCTGTCCTATTCTTCCCAAACCTAAAATCATCACCTATTATAATGTGTTGGGCATTCAACCCTTTGAGCAGAATTTCTTCAATAAAATCAACTGCGGATAGTTCTGCTAGATTCTTATTGAAATTAAGCAAGCAAAAATTATCAACATGCAAGGCCTTAATTAAATGATACTTACATTTAAAAGGAGAAAGGAGCGGCACATTTTTCTTGCCCATAAAATATTGTGATGCCAGTGGCTGCATGGAAACCACACACGATTTTAAATCATGTTTTTTTGCATAATCAACCACCGATAATATTAGTGCTTGATGCCCTAAATGAACACCATCAAAATTGCCAATTGTTAATACACTCTTATCTAGCACAGAGTTTTGTTGTGGATAACGGATAAATTTCATTTGTGGACCAATATTTGTCTAACCTTCACCTTCATGAGAAGCAAAGAAACAAAATAAATCAAAACACCAACAGCAATACAAAAAATCAGCCTCAACAACCTGACATACCATTGCATATCAGACCAATTACCAAATTGAGCAACAAGCAAATACAATGATAAAGCCATCAACAAACTCGCAGCAATTATTCTTATGACAGTACTCCAATCAATAACGCCTTTTGGTATAACATCATCCTTCCTCAGACCGCGATATAACATTGCTGTTTGCATCCAACCAGATAGCGCACTGGCTAATGCTAAACCAACATGCAGAGCAAAAAAGTCCATGTACCATAAGATGCCAACACAAATTAGATTAAATCCCATATTTGAGAACATGGCAATTATACCTATTTTAACGGGTGTCTTTGTGTCTTTACGTGAATAATAAGCAGGTAGCAAAATTTTATTGATAATAAATGCTGGCAATGCCAACATATAAGCCATCACACTGATACTGACCATTTGCGTCTTATCAGCTGTAAATTTACCATGCTCAAACAAAGTAATAACCACCTGTTGAGCCAAGACAATTAGACCAGTGGCTGCAGGAATAGCTATCAGAAACCCCAAACTAAGCGCCCAACGCATTGTTTTAACAAATTCATGTTTATCTTCTTTAGCAAACTGGCGTGATAATGTTGGTAAAATAACTGTAGAAATAGCAATAGCAAAAATCCCCAAAGGAAACTCAAGCAATCGCTCGGAAAGATAAATATAAGAGACACTTCCTGCCACTAACCAAGTGGCAATAATGGTATCAAGTAACACATTGACTTGTGCAACAGAAGAACCAAATAACGTCGGCACCATTAATTTCATCACTTTTTTTACCTTCGCATCCCCAAAACCAAGCTTAAATTTTGGAAACAACCCCAACTTCAACAAAGCTGGTATTTGTACAAGCAGTTGAACAACTCCAGCTATTAAGACACCTACTGCTAAAGACTTTTCGGGAACAGCAAAATTATCTCGAAGGAAAATCACACTAAGAATTAATGATAGATTTAACAATATTGGAGTAGCTGCTGGCAAGGCAAATTTTTTATGTGAATTTAAAATACCACCAGCAAAAGCAACCATCACAATTAATGGAAAATAAAATAAGGTATAACGTAACCAGCCAACAGCCTCATTATAAACCTCCGGTTGTGATGCCTTCCAAGAAGGAGCTGTCAACCAAAGGACTTGAGGTGCAAATATTTCCAATAGCATCCAAACAATCAAGACAATAGAAATTAAAGTTCCTGCCACTCTATCAATAAATTCTTTTAACTGCTCTTTTGACTCTGTTGCTTTTATATCATTTAGAACAGGGACAAATG
>JALWML010000308.1 GCA_027083915.1 Lysobacterales bacterium
TACTACAACAGTTTTTAAAAAATAATTTCAATAAAAAACATCGTTGTATTCAAAATAATACTCAAGGGTATTTTCATCTTGCCAGTTATAACTCAAATCAGCTTCTAGTGTAGTGTTTCGGTAAACCGGTAAGACATAAGTGTCTTCAAAGGAACGATTTATATTTTCTATAAAACTTTCGGTGACTTGGTCTTTTAAAAATTTAAAAAAGCTGCCACATTTTTCCTTACTCTCTAACTTATTAGCATCAATCGGGAAATAATCTCCCTCAGTCATAATGGTGTAATCAATCATGGGTTCACCACAAAACAATGCTGTTTGGTTGTGAAAAACATAGTACACATCATTATCATTAAAAAAAGCTATATTTTTTTCTACACCTTCATGTGTATTGACGTATTGACTAGGATAGTCGTAATCATCTAAATACACCTTAGCAATGGATTTTTGCCTAGTTAATGGTATAAATGAATCAATATTTAGCGGATAACCATAGTGTGTTATCATTTCGATATAAGATTTGGGTAAAATTACTCCCTTCTCTTTGGTATATTTGGCAACGGATTCAGCACTTTCTTTAGTAGCAAACTTTAAGAGCTTAAGTTGATTGTTTGTTGGCAACTCTTTATTAATTGCTTGCATTCCAGCATCATAGAACTTAAATAAATCATCAATGTTTTTAGCTGTATTGAGCTTTTCTAATTCATCGTAATAATTAAGTATTAGACCCTCACCTTTACCCTGATAAAGTTCTTTTTCATCTTCAACCTTTAAATTACCCACAATTTTGTACTTATGCACTTTTTTAGTGGGTTGGAAAGTACATTTGTCTTCCGCTTTAATCAAACCAAAGAAACCGCTTTTAGCATCCAGTTCGCATACCATCTTGCCATCTACACTAATTTTGACATGCTCTTCAAGCTGCTGTCCTGTCAGCACGGTTTTAAATTGTATGTCATTGGCAGCAAAACTTGTCTGTGTAAGTATCAAAAAAAATAAGATTTTATTCACGTTTAATTCAAAGCCCAAGAAAGAAAACAGGATTATAAATAAAAAAATGTTAAAATTCACAACTCATTTTAACAGTTAACAATTGATGACAAAGCAAAGCTGGCGCGAAAAATGCAAGAACCAAGCATCCTCACAGGATTTCACGGCAATACAAGATTACCATAAGGGGAGCGAAAAGGTATTTCGTTTGCACATTCCTGAGTTTTTTAAAAACAATATGGACTTAACTAATCCCATTGACCCTCTGTTGAGGCAAGTTCTTCCTAGCATTAATGAGACTAAGGTTCATGAAAACTTTAGTGATGATCCTGTGGGTGATTTAAAGTCAAAAAAGAGTAAAGGAGTTATCCATAAATACAAAGGCCGTGTGTTATTAATTGCCACTGGAACTTGTGCAATTAACTGCCGCTATTGTTTTCGTCGTAATTTTCCTTATGCACAAAACAATGCCTCAGCCAATAATTGGCATTCGGCTATTGAATATATAGCAAATAACAAAGAGTTGCATGAAGTCATACTCAGTGGTGGAGATCCATTGATGTTATCAACTAATGTTTTATCCAATTTTAGTTCTCAACTCAATGATATTGAGCATATAAAAACGCTTCGTATTCATACACGTATGCCTTTAGTCAGTCCTTCTCGTATAACTAACAATTTCATTAAATGGCTCGATGGAATTTCATTAAAGAAGGTCATGGTTTTGCATAGTAATCATCCACAAGAATTACACCCAATATTAAAGCCAATACTCAATAAAATTAAGTCAACTCAGACTCTTTTACTTAACCAAAGTGTTTTATTAAAAGGCATTAATGACCAAACAAAAATCCTCACAGACTTGTCATTTAAGTTATTTGATTTTGGTGTGTTACCTTATTATTTAAATCAACTTGATAAAGTGCAAGGAGCCGCACATTTTCAGGTAACAAACAAACAAGCCAAACTCATTCATAAAGAATTATTAGCAACACTTCCAGGTTATCTTGTGCCTAAATTAGTTGAAGAAATTCCAGGTAAAAAGAATAAATCTCCACTAAATTAATTTAATCTGTTAAAATTTAGTTTTCAAAAGACACTAGAGATATAAATTGGCAAAAGATAAAACTATTCATCTTATGATTGTGCACAAGCACGAGGACGAGGCCGAACGCATCTTATCTATTCTTCGAAATGCACAAATTTCAGTTCGTCCCAGCCTTTGCACCGATGAAGCTGTATTGCTTGATAAAATTACAAAAAACAAGATTGATATGATATTAGTACAACATATGCAATCTGATTTATCTATATCTTCAGTGCATCAAATCGTAAAAAGAACTGGTAAAGATATTCCTGTGATTGCATTATTAGATGTTCTTGATAATGATTCTGTCTCTGAGGCGTTGGAAGCGGGTGCTTCTAATGTTTGTACTGGTAATATTAAAGAACAATTATGTAATGAAATTGTTAATATTTTTGACAATTTAACAGCTCGTCGCAAGCTACGCCAATACGAATCTGATTTGAATGATGCGGAAAAAAGGTGCGCATCGTTATTGGATAGTTCCAAAGATGCTATCGCTTATATCCATGATGGCATGCATGTTTATACCAATAATGCATACTTAGAGTTTTTTGAATACGATGATGCTGAAGAAATGGAAGTTACTCCATTTTTGAATTTGGTTACCAAGGAAGAAGTTCCAGAAACTAAAAAACTATTACGTGATATTGCTATGGGAAAAATCCCTGATGATGATATCAATATGAAACTAAAAACCGACAAAGGCGATGTTGTAGGAGCAATAGTTACCTTAGATAAAGCGCGAGTTGATGGAGAACCTTGTGTACAATTTTTAGTTCAAAGACCAAAAGTTAATTTAGCTGCTGAAAAAGAGTTGCAAGATATTAAGAGTAAAGATTTGTTAACTGGATTCTACAATCGCAGTTATTTTACTCAAGATTTAAGCGATAAAGTTAATGAAGTTAAGTCAGGGAAAGCCTCTGGTTATTCTATCATGTACATTCAACTGGATAATGATAAAGAACTTGAAAAAGAATTAGGGAAGGGCAATCTCGATTTATTGGTGGCCGATATTGCTCCGTTTATTAAAGAAGTTCTTGGTGAAGAACATGTGTATACTCGTTACGATGACACAATTTTTATTGTTTCTCTCAAATGTGAAATAGAACATGCCAGTCAAATGGCTCAACATTTAACAACAAAAATTTCCGATCACCTTTTCAATGCTGGAGAAAAAACTTTAAATTGCACTATTAGTGTTGGTTTAACCCAATTGATTGAAAAAACATCTTCTGCTAATGAAATTATTAAAACATTAGGCAATGAAATCAATAAAGCCATCGAAAAAGGTGGTAATCAAGTATCAACTTTCGACCCTGCTGAAGAAGAAAAGAAAGCAAGAGCTGCGAATCAAAAATGGATTGATTTAATCTCAGAAGGAATTAACAATAACCAGTTTATTCTTCACTATCAACCTGTTATTAGTTTACACGGTGATGATACTGAACACTATAACTGTTTAGTGCGGCTGAAGGATGGAGACAAACTCATTATGCCTGTTGAGTTCATTGGTATAGCAAAAAGACATGGATTAATTATTGATATTGACAAAAATGTCATTAAAAACGCTATAATAGCGATTAAAGAGAGTGCTAAAAAAGTGGCTTTATTGGTCAAAGTTTCAACCGACACATTATCTAATGCTTCTTTCCCTGTATGGCTTGCAAAAACCTTAAAAGAACATGGTGTATCTGGTGAGTATATAATATTTGAAACTCCAGAAAGTGAATTGGTCAGTGATTCCAAACACATTAAACCCGTCATCAATTCAGTCAAAGGGCTAAATTGCAAGTTTGCTATTGAAAAGTTTGGTTCAGGATTGAATTCTTTTTCTTTACTTAAACATTACCCCATCGACTTCATCAAAATCGACTCAACCTTTATGGAAGACTTTTCAAAAAATGAAGACAATCAAGAAAAAGTCAAAGAAATAATCGACAATGCACATGCACAGAACAAAATGGTTATTTGTGAATTCGTTGAGGACGCTGCTGCCATGAGTATTTTATGGAAGTTTTCAGCTAACTACGTACAAGGAAATTTCTTAGCTCCAGCTTCCGAGAAAATGTCGCAAGAATCATAGACTTTATTAAATGAGACCTTTGCATAACTATATGGCGAAAGAAAAAATAAAGAAAATTTACTAAATTAAGTCATAATTTGAGG
>JALWML010000309.1 GCA_027083915.1 Lysobacterales bacterium
ATTAGGAACTTATATTCATTATTAAACTTGTTTAAAGAAATAGTTAATTTGGGCTATAATTTTTTGTTTGTCTACAGCAATGTTTAACGCATCAATTTGTGCGTTGAGTTGGGCAATTCGAGAACGAACCACTTCCGCAAAATCACCAGTATCATTTGTATAAGCTGATAATGATGCTTCTGCTTGTTCATTCATCTGAGGTAACAAAGTTTGCTGATAAAGCTTTTGCCTTTCATTGAGTCGATTCAATTGAGTGATATTAGACTTAAATGAAGCCAACATTTGACGTAGTAAAAACAATTCTTCAGTTTCTACAGCATCTGTTTGTGCAACGGCAGCTTCGAGTTGCTTGTCTTGGCGATTTTTGGTGAATAAAGGCACATCAAAAGTAACACCTAGGGTTAGAAAATCAGCACGATTAATACCACTTGGTGATTCTCCTCGATAACCATAGCTAGCATTGACACCCCAAGCAGGCTTGTATTTTTGCTTGGCTAAATCAATGCCTTTTTCACTCACTGACAATTTTTGTTGCAAAGCAACAACGGCAGGATGATTTTTAAATAGCTCAAATAGCTTATTGTCATCTTTTAAAGGCAAATAGTTTGAGTTTTTAACTTTTAAATCAGGTAAGGTCTTATCTAATTTAATGTTTTTACTGGAATTTATACCACTAACCACATTTAACTCTTGGTAATTCTCTAAGTAGTAATCACTTATCCAACCTGATAATTTTTGCACAGAAGCATCGTATTTTTGTTGTAGCATAGTGAGCCTGTCCTCTAAACGGGTCAACTCTAACTGTGCACGTACAATGTCTTGTTGTGAAGTGCGACCTAATGCCGATGAATATGAAGACTCTGCTACTTCGGACAATTGCTCAAAAAGTGAACGATTTTTTTCAATCAATGCAATACTTTCTTGGGCTTTGTAAGCATCCAACCATAATTTTGAAACAATGACCTTAACTTGTTCGCTACGATTTAGGCGTTGAAAAGGAAATATCTCACTCTTCAATTCTAGTTGTTCTTTTTTCAAAGCCAAAGTCTCACCACGAGGAAACATTTGCGAGACACCAAGCTTAAATTGTGTCATTGGCTCTTGCCCAAAATTGAAAGTATCGGTTGGAAAATTCAAAAATGCCAAAGACACTTTAGGGTCAGGCAGTTGGCCTACTGATATGCTCATTGATTCAGTGGCTTTCTGCTGGTAACGATTTTTTATTAACCACAAATCATTGTGCTGCGCGATTGAAATGGTTTTTTCTAAACTCAATGCATTTTGTGCATGAACTACATTCATTGACAAAACTGTCAACAGTATGATTTTTTTAAGTGACATTAATTACTGCCTCCGATTATTTTAAGAACTAACGAATCACCTTATTAAAGGCGGATTTATATTGTGTTAGCTTAAAATTGGAGGATGAAAGATAGCACTAACTAAGTGCTTTTGAACAAATAAGTTTTGTTTTGTTGCAAGATAGGGTTTAGGTACTTGAAAAGTTGATAAATTATTAACAGTAGCAATGAAAACATGGCTAATACACATTGCATCAGGACAATCACATTGATTACCACAACAATCCATATTCATTGTATCCATCTCTGAAGAGTTCATGCTATCCATGTGCATATCCATCATCATAGTTGATGATTCCATTTCTTGATTTTGAGAACACGAAAGCATAGGCGCAGAAATCACTTGACCTATGAAGATAAGTAATATTAATGCGATTAGATTTTTATGCTTTTGCGTTTTCATTAATGCATATGATAACATTTAAAACAATTAGTTCAACTTTATTGACAAGATTTTATTTGTTGAGCAAATATTTTTGAATTGGCATTTACTTTTTTAGCTACTTTCAACAACCATTTCTTTTTATTAAAACTCTTATTTAAGTACCCAGCCTGCCCTTCATGATAAGCCAAATACTGATTGTAAGCATCCCACTTAGAAATCTTTGCTTTTTTATAACTTTGATTGGTATACCAACCAACAAAATCGATTGCATCTTTAAAGCTATCCCTATCAGCTCCATTATTTCCCGTTGCTTTTATATATTCTTTCCAGGTTGCATTAAGTACTTGCGCATATCCATAGGCCGAAGATTTACGTTTCCAGGGTATTAAGCCAAGTAATTTTTTTCGTGCTGGTTTTGCATCATACCGAAAACCAGATTCTTGTTTTAATATTGCCATTTGAACATGGATTGGTGTACCCCATTTTTTTTGAGATTTCTTTGCATGCTTATGCCACCGCCACTTATCATCAAAAATAGTGCAAATATTATCGGGATTTGAAGGGGTTTTATGAGCACAAGAAGAAATTGATATCCACAAGTAAATGAGTAAGAAAAACACGATGATAGAAACAAAAGTTTTAAGTTTTTCCTTTTGAATTCTATATCTAATCATCGGTTTTATTTATCCTTTAACAAATCAACGATACTCATCAAAGCAGGGTATCTTCCAAATTTATCAATCGCTTTTTGAGATTCCTCTTTAACTCGTTCTGTTTCATTCGCCATCCACAATGTCTGCACCCATTCGAACCACATGAGCTCATTATCAAACTCATCTTTAAGTTTCTGGGCAAAATCTAATGCTTTAATATGTTCTTTTTTGGCACGATAACAGATTAATTCGCCAATTAAAAATTCCACACCTTTAAATCGAGTAAAACATTTCTTATTCAGCTGCAGAGATTTATCGTATTCGTGATTATATAAATATGAACGCGATAAGCTTAAATAGGGTCCTTTATCATCTTTATTTAATTTAATAGCTTGTTTATAAGATGAAATTGCCTCATTCCATTGTTTTAAGTCCATGTGTAAATTTGCTCGATTTACCCAAGCATCAACATAACCCGGTTTAAATTTAAGTGCAGATTTTGCATTAAGCAAACCTTCATCAAATAGACCTAGGGCTCTATTGGCAGTTGATAAATTATTTAATACTTGGGGCTTTTCAATATTTTGAGATAAAGCTCTTGTCAAATACTTTTTTGCCTCTTGATAGTAACCAAGTGATAGAAGTGAACTCCCGTAATGTTCGCATAAACTAGAATGAGTTGGATCTTTTTTTAAGGCTTTTCGAAAAATATCAAGTGCCTCAGTATGAAATCCATTCATTTGTAATCCTAAAGCTTTTTTAATTATCTCGTTCATTTGTTTGGACCATAATAAATACAACCAGAATTACACGTTTCACATACTTCTACTTTTGAAAGAGTCGGTAATGTGGAAGATAGCTTTTGCCATATCCATAGGCATAAATTTTCACTTGTGGGGTTCTCTAACCCTTCAATATGGTTTAAGCAATTATGATCAAGCTGTTCATACAATGGCTTGAATGTTGATTTTATGTCTGCAAAATCAGCAACCCACCCTGTGTTTTCTCCAATTTCATCAGCTAGAGAAATTATTATTTTTATTGAATGGCCGTGCAAACGTCCACATTTATGTCCATCAGGAACATTAGGAAGCCAATGAGCTGATTCTACCGTAAATATTTTATATATTTCCATTATTTAATTTTCTTAACGTATAAGACCATATTATGATCAATTAATTCATAGCCATGAGACTCTACTAATTTTATCTGTAGTTCTTCAAGCTCTTGACTATAAAACTCTTTGACTTCACCAGAGTCTACATCAACCATATGATCGTGGTGCTCCCCTGTATCTAACTCATAAATAGCTAAACCATTATCAAATTGATGTTTTATTAGCAAACCTGCCGTTTCAAATTGATTTAATACACGATAAATTGTTGCTAAACCAATCTCATTATTTGTTTTTCTAATTTGAGTAAATAAATCATCTGCAGAAAAATGTTTGCCTGGGTTTTTCTCAAAAAATTCTAATATTTGTAAGCGAGGCAAAGTAACCTTTAAACCTGCGTCTTTAATGTCTTGACCTTTCATTTTTTTCTCATTTATATTTTTTGACCGAAATTAACAGCTATTTAACGCGCGTTATTGTATCATTCGATCAGTTAAAAATTTAGTTATTATTATGAAATACAACACAATTCTATTAACCTTATTTATTGCACTTTTTACTACCGCATGCATTTATAAAGCACCAGTACAACAAGGCAATGTTTTAGTCCAAGACGATGTCGACCAAATTAAACCAGGCATGAGCAAAAGACAAATTGCTATTATTCTTGGAACTCCTGCAATTGCAGATCCTTTTAATCACGACAGATGGGATTATGT
>JALWML010000310.1:0-3848 GCA_027083915.1 Lysobacterales bacterium
GTATAATACCTTTAATTCTCAAAAGTTGAGAATGATTTGATTAAATTAAATAAAATACTCTTTTCAAATAAAAGCTTACAAGACATAGTTGCTCTGTGTTACTTAACTTTTAAACGAAACCACGATGCCCAAGGAGATTGCCGCGTCGTTCCTCCTTGCAATGACTGAGTTTTTTTATAAACTTTGCGTACCTTTGCGCTTTCTTTGCGAGCTTTGCGTTACTTGCCTTGATCTTTCCCTTGCAAAAACTCGTTCGCAAATCGTTGCAGTACGCCACCTGCTTCATAAACCAAAACTTCATCAGCTGTATCTAGTCGGCACTTCACTGGAATGGTAATTTGTTCACCATTTTTACGGTGCATAATTACTGACATTTCAGAATTAGGGCTAATATCACCTTGCACATCGTAGGTTTCGCTGCCGTCAATATCATAGGTTTTGCGGTTTTCGTTGTTGGTAAATTCTAGTGGTAACACGCCCATGCCGAGTAAATTGGTGCGGTGGATGCGTTCGAAGCCTTCAGCGAGGATGACTTCAACACCGGCTAGGCGGACGCCTTTGGCTGCCCAGTCTCTTGAGGAACCTTGTCCATAGTCTTTGCCGGCTACGATTATCAGAGGTTGTTTTCTTTGCATATAGGTTTCGATGGTTTCCCACATACGCATTTGCTCGCCTTCGGGTTCTAGTCGTGCGTGTGAGCCTTGGATGATTTCGCCTTGCTCATCTTTGACCATTTCATTTAACAGCTTTGGATTAGCGAAGGTAGCTCGTTGTGCGGTTAAATGATCGCCTCGGTGGGTGGCATAGGAGTTGAAATCCACTTCGGGCAAGCCCATTTTATCCAAATACGCACCTGCTGCCGATGATAGTTGGATGGCATTGGATGGCGATAAATGGTCAGTGGTTATGTTATCACCGAGTACTGCCAATGGTCGCATGGCTTTCATGGTGCGTTTGGCTGCCAGAGCGCCTTCCCAATAGGGTGGTCTGCGGATATAGGTGCTTTGTGGACGCCAATCGTAAAGTGGGTCGGTTTGCTCATCGGATTGCACATTAAGTTTGAACATCGGTTCGTATACTTTGGTGAAATGTTCGGGTTTAACACTGTTTTTTATTACTTGGTTGATTTCTTCATCCGTCGGCCAAATGTCTTTTAGGGTGATTGGGTTGTTATCTTTATCGTATCCCAATACATCTTTTTCTATATCAAAACGAATCGAACCCGCGATGGCATAGGCAACAACCAAAGGAGGAGAAGCAAGAAAGGCTTGGTCAGCGTGTGGATGAATACGTCCATCAAAATTTCTGTTGCCTGATAAAACGGCAGTTGAATAGAGTTTTCGTTCTTCTATTTCTTGTTTGATTTTTGGATCGAGTGCTCCACTCATGCCATTACAAGAGGTGCAAGCATAACCGACAACACCAAAACCAAGTTGTTCCAGTTCGGGTAAAAGATTAGCTTCTTTTAAATACAAAGTAACGGCTTTTGAGCCTGGGGCGAGTGATGTTTTCACCCATGACTTTCGTGTTAATCCCAATTTGTTTGCGTTGCGGGCAATTAGTCCTGCGGCTATCATATTGCGTGGATTACTGGTATTGGTGCAGCTTGTGATGGCTGCAATGATACACGCGCCATCAGGCATTAAACCATCATGACTTTGGTAGTCGCCCGTGATGCCTTTGTTGGCCAAATCTTTAACAGGCAAACGAGCATGTGGGTTGGAAGGACCTGCTAAGGTTCTATCAACTGCGGATAAATCAAAAGTCAAAACACGTTCGTATTCGGCATTGACCATTTCATCTGCCCACAAGCCTGTGGTCTTGGCATAGTTTTCGACCAGTTTAACTTGATCTGCGTCTCTGCCTGTTAGGGTTAAATAATCTATGGTTTGTTGGTCGATGGAAAACATGGCAGCGGTTGCGCCAAATTCTGGTGTCATATTGGAGATGGTGGCTCTATCGCCTAAGGTTAATGCTGCCGCTCCTTCGCCATAAAATTCTAAGAAACTAGAGACAACTTTTTCATTACGTAAAAATTCAGTAATGGCAAGCACTATATCGGTGCTGGTGATGCCTTCTTGTGGTTTGCCAGTCAGCTCGACACCAATGATTTCTGGCAGGCGCATATAAGATGGACGACCAAGCATAACACTTTCGGCTTCCAAACCACCAACACCAATAGAAATCACACCCAAGGCATCAACCATTGGTGTGTGAGAATCAGTTCCCACCAAGGTATCAGGAAATGCGACGCCATCTTTAACTTGCACCACAGGCGACATGCGCTCTAAATTTATTTGGTGCATAATGCCATTGCCTGGTGGCACGACGTTGACGTTTTTGAAGGCAGTTTTACACCAGTTAATAAAATGAAATCGGTCTTCATTACGTCGGTCTTCAATGGCTCTGTTTTTTTCAAAAGCATCTTTTTCAAAACCGGCATGTTCTACAGCTAATGAATGGTCGACAATCAATTGAGTTGGAACAACGGGATTGATTTGCGCGGGGTCACCACCTTTATCAGCAATCGCATCACGCAATCCAGCCAAATCAACAAAGGCAGTTTGTCCCAAAATATCATGGCAAACAACACGTGCTGGAAACCACGGAAAATCTAATTCATTTTTACGTTCAATAATTTGAGTTAGGGCTGCGGTTAAATCATTAGGAGGGCATTTGCGTACCAAGTTTTCAGCCAATACCTTTGAAGTATAGGGTAGCTTAGCGTAAGCGCCTGATTGAATGGCTTCAACAGCGGCTTTGGCATCGAAATAGTCAAGTGTGGAGTTAGCTAATTTTTTACGGTATGATGTATTCATGAGAGTGTTGTTTGTTTAGTTCTAATGACACAAGATTATACATCTTACAAAACAATCTTTAAACTTATTTATCAACATGAACTCTGATGAAATTAGACTATTTCTCTTGCTTCAAATCTTTTGATAACAATGAAGAAATATTATAAATTTCCTTTATTTTTTCGTCTCTTTGAGTTGACAATTGGTTGTCAATTACGATTTCATTGTCTTTATAGTCTTTGAGCACTGCATACCTTTTAGATTTTAATTGAGTGATAAAATCTTGGAAATTTTTAATTTTATGGTTGTTAATTTCTTTTATTGCTACGTTTCTTAACTCTTGGTACCCTTCATTAGAAACATCAGGAAGTACCGAAACAATAAAAACAATTTCATCCACATCATCTGGATGATCATCAATTAAATTAATCAAATCATAAGGTGTATAGATGGGGTTTCTGTAAACTGCTTTATATTGGTTGAGGTAATTAATGCTTAATTTCTCAAAGATGAATCCTGAGGTAATAAGGTATGTTGGAGGAACTGTGCTGCGATACACATCAACCACTTCGTTCTTACTGGGTTTGGCTAATTTAACTGACTTTGTCTGCCTTTTACCATCTCGAAGGTAAGTAATTTTTAGAGAGTCTCCAAATTTTTTCTTTTCCAAAAGATAACTAAATCCGATTCGTGCATTACTGTTAAACTGTATACTGCCATCAATGCCTATTTTGTATTTTTCTATTTTGAGTATGACATCATTCTTTTGCAATACATCTTTAATCGGCATGTATTGATTGACTTTTTTGACTAATACGCCAGTTTCGCCTTTTTGCATACCCAACATATTGCGGTGAATACTGCTTTCCAGCGAGCGCCATTTAACCCCTAAAGTCGGTATACCATCATAGTGTTTGTCCTTAACATCGTCCAAAAAATGTTTGACTATGTGAGTGGGAATCATATAACCAATATTGTTAGCACGACTGACCCCTTGAAAGGCAATGCCAATAACTTTGCCATCTATCAAAACTGGACCACCACTATTTC
>JALWML010000310.1:3858-4164 GCA_027083915.1 Lysobacterales bacterium
TGAATTCGTGAAATTATGCCTTCAGTAATACTCAGTTTGTCGCCACCAACAGGATAACCATAGACCACAACTTTTTCTTTTAATTTTAGTGATTCAGAAAATTTCAAAGGGGTGACTTTTGGTAAGTCCTCTTTATCGACAAATTTTAAGATTGCTAAATCATAATCCTCTGATAGATACTCCAACTGAACATCGTGTTTTTTAGGATTGTTACCAAATCGAACCTGTATATAGCGTGCATTTGAAATAGCATGAGCATTGCTCATTATTCTGTTGTTATCAATAATAAACCCTGTGGCTTATGAA
>JALWML010000311.1 GCA_027083915.1 Lysobacterales bacterium
GACTCAGCAAGTGTAGGATGTGGATGTATGGTTAGGCCGATGTCGGCGGCTTCGCAGCCCATTTCTATGGCGAGTGCTAATTCGGAAATTAACTCGCCAGCGTTTGGGCCTGTGATGCCTGCTCCGATGACTAAATCGGTGTCTTTGTCGAAAATTAGCTTGGTGAAGCCTTCAGTTCTATCTAAACCAAGTGCACGTCCGCTGGCTGCCCATGGGAATTTGCCGATGCCGTAGTTGATGCCTTTTTCTTTGGCGGTGATTTCGGTTTCGCCTACCCAAGCGACTTCGGGGTCGGTGTAGGCGACCGATGGAATGACTAGAGCATCGAAGAATACTTTTTCGCCTTTTGCTACTTCTGCTGCGACTTTGGCCTCGTGTGTGGCTTTGTGGGCGAGCATTGGTTGTCCGACTATATCGCCGATGGCGAAGATGTGTGGCACGTTTGTTCTTTGTTGTTTATCAACTTCGACAAACCCTCGCTCGGTGACTTGTACACCTGCTTTGTCGGCATCGAGTTTGTTGCCGTTGGGTACACGTCCGACAGCGACTAATACTTTGTCGTAGGTTAGCGTTTCTTTTTCATCAAATTCGACTTCTAAACCATTCTTTTTGGCGGTGACTTTGGTCACTCTTGTTCTAAGTTTAATGGATTTGTAACGTTTTTTCGATAATGCCATTAACGGACGAACCAAATCTTTGTCGGCTCCCGGAATAATTTGTGGCATCATTTCAACTATGGTAATTTCTGTGCCGAGTGCCGAATAGACGGTTGCCATTTCCAATCCGATAATTCCGCCACCAAGTATCAACATGCTTTTTGGAATATCGGTCATTTCTAAGGCATCGGTTGAGTCCATAACACGTTTGTCATCCCATGGAATATTAGGTAATTTGAATACTTGTGAACCTGCGGCAATAATGCATTGATTAAAACTTATGTTTTTGCCATCAACAGCCATTGTGTGGTCATCAACAAATTTACCTGTGCCATTAACCACATTAACTTTGCGTTGTTTTGCCATTTGTGCCAAACCACCGGTTAATTTTTTGGTGATTGAATCTTTCCAATTAAGCAATTTATCTTTGTTGATTTTTGGTTTGCCAAAATCTAAACCGTGCTGGTTCATGTGTTCGGCTTCGCGGATCACTTGGGCAGAATGCAGTAAAGCTTTAGATGGAATACAACCGACATTTAAACAAACGCCACCAAGCGTTGGGTAACGCTCGACTAAGGTGACTTGCATACCTAAATCTGCGGCTCGAAAGGCTGCGGTATAGCCGCCTGGACCACCACCGAGGACTAACAGTTCGGTGTCGTAATTACCTGTTTGAGTTGATTTTACAGCCTCAGGTTTTGTCTCTTCTTTTATGACTTCTTCCTTTGACTCTTTTACCTGTTCCTTATCACCTGTAACCTGATCCCTGTCGCCTGTTACCTGCTCACTAACTTCCATCTTGGCAATAACCGTTCCTTGTTGCACGGTTTCATCTATAGCAACGAGTATTTCTGTGATTTTTCCTGCGTGTGGTGATGGAATTTCCATGGTGGCTTTTTCGCTTTCCAATGTGATTAAAGAATCATCCACAGCAACTGTATCGCCTTCGGCAACCAAAATTTCAATAACGGGAACACCGTCAAAATCGCCCATGTCTGGGACTTTTATTTCAGTTTCTTTAGTCATTTACAAGTCCTCATAATAACATTTTCTTTAAATCAGATAACACGCTGGATAAATACACGATAAATCGTGCGGCATCGGCTCCATCAATAACGCGGTGGTCGTATGATAATGACAAGGGCAACATCAAACGTGGTTCAACTTCGCCTTTAGCGTTGTATTCGGGTTTGATTTTGGAGCGACTGACGCCTAAAATTGCCACCTCTGGTGCATTGATAATCGGCGTAAAGGCTGTGCCACCTATTCCACCCAAGGATGAAACAGAAAAACAACCGCCTTTCATATCATTCGGTGATAATTTACCATCACGGGCTTTGACCGATATTTCACTCATTTCTTTGGCAATTTCCATCACGGTTTTGCTCAATACATCACGAATAACTGGCACGACTAAGCCATTGGGCGTATCCACTGCTATGCCGATGTGGTAATATTTTTTCATGACTAAATTTTCACCACTAGCATCCAATGATGAATTAAATTTTGGGAATTTACGCAAGGCAACTGCCACCGCTTTAACGATAAAAGCTAAAGGTGATAATCCAAAACCTTGGGCTTTGGCATCGGCTTTGACCGATTGCCTAAACTCTTCTAAATCGGTAATATCGGATTCATCAAATTGTGTCACATGCGGAATACGTGCCCAGTTGCGGTGTAAATATTTTCCTGATATTTTTTGAATGCGTGATAAAGCAACGGTTTCAATCTTGCCGTATTTGCTGAAATCTTCATTCGGTGGTGGCAAAACTTCAAAGCTTGGTGTGCTTGTTGCCACACCGCCTGATTGCAAGGCTTGTTTAATAAAGGCTTTAACATCGGCTTTGGTGATGCGCCCTTTGCGACCTGTGCCTGAAATAATATTAATATCTGCTCCCAATTCTCTGGCGTATTTTCTCACCGCAGGAGAAGCGTGGGCTTTTTTGCCTGAAAGTGTTTGAACATCAACCACAGGTGGTGGAGCTTTTTTCACTTGTTTGGGCATGGGTTTATCCACGACTTTTTTGGGTGCTTGAACCTTTTCAGTCTTTTCTGACTTTTTGGGTTCTGCTTTTTGACTTGTTGCAACTTCAGCATCAGCTTCAATCTCAATTAATTCACTGCCTTCGCTCACTTCATCACCAACTTTTACTAAAACTTTGGTCACCTTGCCAGCGGTATCACTTGGCACTTCCATGGTGGCTTTTTCAGATTCTAGGGTGACAATTAAATCGTCTTTGGCAATGGTATCGCCTACTTCGACCAACACTTCGATAATTTCAACACCGCTGACATCACCAATATCTGGAACTTTTATTATTTCATTACTCATGATTACACCTCCACTGGATCTGGTCGATTGGTATCAATTTCATACAATTTTATTGCCTTAGCAATCGCCGTTTTGGGTAAATCACCTGCATTAACTAATGCTAAAACAGTGGTGTAAGCAATATGAAATTTGTCCACTTCAAAGAATGAACGCAGTTGTTCACGCGTGTCGGAACGACCAAAACCATCGGTGCCAAGCGTGTAATAATCGCCTTTTATCCAAGGTCTGATTTGTTCGACAAAATCATGCACATAATCGCTGGCTGCAATTATTGGGCCTTTGGCTTTGGCTAAACATTTTTCAACATGAGCTACTTTGGCTTTTTTCGTTGGATTTAAACGATTATGGCGTTGTACGCTTTGACCTTCACGTTTTAATTCGGTAAAGCTTGGGCATGACCAAATGTCACAATCGACTTTGAAGTCTTTTTTCAGCATATCAGCAGCTTTTATCGCTTCACGCAGAATCGCACCTGAACCCAATAGTTGTGCCTTAATCTTGCCTTTTGTTTGTTTCAGAGCATACATGCCTTTGAGAATATCTTGCTCAACACCTTTTGGCATGGCAGGATGAGCGTAGTTTTCATTCAACAAAGTCACATAAAAATACACATCTTCGTCATCGCCATACATGCGTTGCAAACCATTTTGGATAATCACAGCCACTTCGTAAGAAAAAGTTGGGTCGTAAGAAACACAATTAGGAACGGTGGCTGAGATTTGGTGTGAATGACCGTCTTCATGTTGTAAACCTTCACCGTTTAAGGTGGTTCTACCCGATGTTCCGCCAAGCAAGAAACCTTTGGAACGCATGTCACCTGCGGCATAACACAAGTCGCCAATGCGTTGAAATCCAAACATAGAATAGTAAATAAAGAATGGAATCATTGCCACACCATAATTGGCATAAGCCGTTGCTGCGGCAATCCACGAACTCATGGCACCTGCTTCTGAAATGCCTTCTTGTAACACTTGCCCGTCGATGCTTTCTTTGTAAAACATCAACTGGTCAGCATCTTCAGGAGTGTATTTTTGTCCTTCGGATGAATAAATGCCCAATTGGCGGAACAAACCTTCCATGCCGAATGTTCGGGCTTCATCGGCAACAATTGGCACAATATGTGGTGCTAATTTTTTATCACGTAGCAATATTGATAGTATG
>JALWML010000312.1 GCA_027083915.1 Lysobacterales bacterium
TCAGGATTCTCTTGAGCATAAACACGCTTAGCTTCTGTCACGGCATCACCTAAGGTCATTTGGTTATGCGTTAAATAAACCAGAACTAAATTAGCCAAGCCCTTCTCATGTTCTGCTTTTGTTAAGGTACTTGCGCCTAGGACTGATGCTGCCCCACCATTTTGATTCAGCATAAATGCATGAGCCAAAGTGTCTTCAGTTGGCGAGACAAAATACGTATTCCAACAACCCCACTGAGTGACTAACGTAGGGCTTGTACTATTAGATAAAAGCAAAGCATCACTGGTACTAAACATGCGCGAGAAACTCCAATCACGCGGGCCAGAATGACCTATAAAACTCGTCAAGGCAACACCTTGATTAATACTATCATTAATTTTTGACTTTGCTAATACCACACCATCATCATCTACATAAGCCTTATTTGCATCAGTTATATTGGCTTGCCATTGGCTCGGCAATAGATTAATTAAAGCGTTAGCATCATTTTTAAAAGAATAACTCGTTGATACATCAAATTTATCGGCAGCAAATACCGCTGTACTGCCATAGTTCTTTTGTTTATAAGCCCTTATCTTTTGCAATAGATTTTCAAGCTCTACTTCACTTCGTACTGGGAAGCGCCCAATATTTATATCTGGAATATTATCATTATCTACATCAACGAACTTTGCATCGACCGGTGCATAATGAATTAAATCATCGGTTTGGGCATATATTGTTGGAATAAAACTTACTGAATCTAAACCAAGAATATTTTTATAATCATAAGTATCACCACCAACTATCAGTACATTTGTTGTTCCAAGTTTTCTTTGAGCGTATTTTATGTATTCTGCAATACTGTATGCTGATACATTATTATTCCCATACTGCGCATAAATCTGTTCTACATCGATAACTTTAACACTAAAATCATTTAGTTTATCTGTGATAAAGTCATTTAAAGAGCCACCAATAAAGTCAGGATGTGCAATAATTAAATATTCAGTATCTCCACTATTTATATCTTCCTGTATAACTGGCAATGATAATTCAGGAGTTATTAACTGGGATTCTGCAGCTATATAGAGATGACTGACATCATTTTTAATTGAAAAATTAATAAAACACGAAGCATTCGCAGTGACGCCACAATTACCAGATTTTATTGAATTAACACTTTTTACTATACCATCATTATAAACTTGATAAATATGATAATTTTCATTTGTCGCTAAAGCAATACTATAGTTATTTACCTTATTCACTGTATTTTGTGAATCTTCAAAACCACTTGAGAATATTATTGATGGGTCAATCACTTGACTTGGACTTGGACTAGTACTAGAACCATCATGTGAAAAATTGAGTTTGTTATCCATCAAGATAAATTCTCTAGGATAACTAACTGTAAGAGATTCTATATGCAAGACATCCGCTGATGTATTGGTGTCATTTGGAAGTTTCACAAGGAGTTGCTGTGCACCTGAATTATACTGACTCGCATTTAGTTGATAACTTCTGTTTTCTTCAACTACACCATCAAACCTAAAATCATCTATTAATTGTCCATTCAGCTCATAAATAACATGATGATCTGGAGACTGAGGATAGTCAGTTCCTCCCCATGCATTAATGGACATGTTAATAGCTCCATCAGCTATCATGTGATCAAAATCGAAATCAATAGTGGTACTTGCTAACGAACCAATAGCAAGAATACGCTTATAAAACCATGGATCTGAAGTGGGAGAACCAAAACTATAACCCAAATTATCAGCATAATTTGATACATGCGTATAATATCGTTCAACATTCTGATTTACTTGAGCCGTTATATTTGATTGATCAATCTTCTTAGCTCCTGAAAGAACCACTGAATAAATAACTCCATCCTGATATATATTGTCTTCAGGTTCGCCAATAAATTCAATATAACTATTTACACCAAAAGTAACCAAGTCATCACTAACAATTTTTGCTGCAATTTTACTTCCTTGTTTAGAGACCGCAATATCATCTAACGAAACACCTTGTAAGTCAATTCCTAGGTTCATCATATTCGTGTATGTTACACGATAAATACCAGATTGTTTTACCTTCATATTGAGTATAGATTGATCTGCAGCTTGTGCGAAACAAGAAGTCATAAGAGTCAATGCTAAAACATTATAATATTTCTTGATTATCATGAGCCTTCTCCTGTTGACTGTTTGGCACTTTCAATTTTCTCTCTTATGTAAGCATTAATCGCATTTGATTTTTCCGTATTTCTTAGCTGTTCTTTTTCGTTATGCAATTGATTGAAATGTTGCCAATTGATCTTTGTATCTGTAGTTGAATTTAATGAAGTTTCTTTTCCATAACTCTTATTTAATTCATAAGTACCATGAGATTGACGCTTGCCTTTTATATCAACATCCACTAATGCCCATTGTGTGGAATAATCTGCATCATAAATAAATTGATACTTAGTTAAGTCAGTACTGTACATATCTTTGGATACAATCATTTTCTTATTGGCTTGTTTCCATATACCATCAACTTTCAAGAATAAATCAAATCCAATATTTCCCGTTTCTGTTAATGTTGACCAAATTATCGTTGTCTCTCCTGTGTTTTGATTATAACGAGCTTCAAAACTTGCTAATGTGATTGGTGTTGTTACCACTGGCTTATAACCAAAGTCTGCTGTAGAGTTTGTACTACCACCTGCAACAGAAACAGCATAGCCTGTATCATCTTGCGAGTTGTTATCGATGCTATTATCACCTGTATTTGGACCATCTGTATGCAATAAATTCGCTAACTCATTATGCTTATCTGTAACAGAAACAGAGTAAGTTCCATCAGGTAATCCTGTGAAAGAATAGTCTCCATTAGCATCAGTAGTTGTTGTTGCAACTATATTTCCATTTGAATCTTTTAATTCAATTGTTACATTTTCTAAGCCATTTGCAGTTTCGTCAGGATCTGCACCAGTTCCGTCAGTTAACAAACCATTGCCATCGTTATCTGACCAAACCGTACCTTCAATAGTATTGCTTTGTGCACCAATAAATCCGAAGTCCTGATCTAAATCTATACCAGAAGGTACCAACGATAAATTGACAACTGTTTGTGAATCAAGAGTGCCATCAGGATCAATATTATTAGTCCAACCTATACCACCATTAGGTAAAGTAGAAGTAGCAACAATAACAGTATAGGTACCACTTGGGTCTAAACCGGTAAAGAGGTATTGACCATTTTCATCAGTCACAACAGAGTTGATTAAATTTCCAGATGAATCAAATATTCGTACAACAACACCTTCTAATCCTTGATCGCCTGAATTTTGAATTCCATCTGCATTTACGTCATGGAATATTCTATCACCAATTATTCCATTACCTTTTCTTAATGGACGGTAACCAAAATCTTGATCCAATCTATCCATTATCAAATTTGGAATAGTTGACTGGCTATCCAATACGGCATCAGGATCACCTGTTTGTACGTAATTATTTAAAATATTATTCGTATCGGTTACGACAACTGAATAAGCCACACCACTTGGCAAGCTTGGGAATAAATAATTTCCATTTGAATCTGTCACATCTGATGCGATAGGTGTATCGGGCGTTCCATTTCCTGTAGTATCCACAAATAGTTGAACCGTAACTCCTGGAATTCCTGACTCTCCAGCTCCTTGAACTCCATTACCATCTAAATCTTGGTAAATGGTATCACCAATATCAAAATGATTTGCCGCTGGTGGTTGATAACCAAAATCTGCATCTAAATTAATGCCATTACTGGTATTTAATGCCAATACTGTTGTTTGGTTATCTGGAGCACCAACTCCATCTGGATCGCCTGTTTGTACATAACCTGCTGGTAATGTTGTCGCATCAACACCAACATTATGTACATTTGCCAAATTGACTCCTGTAAATAAATAGTGACCTGTCGCATCTGTCGTTGTCATGCCAATAACATCTACTGCAGGAGTTGTTGCATCACAAGGATTAGCACTTGGGGTACATAAATAGACATCTACACTGGCTAAACCAATTTCATTTGGATCTTGTTGTCCATCACCGTTAGCATCTGACCATATATAATCACCTATTGAGCCTGAGGTGGGTACATACCCAAAATCAGCAGTTAAATGTT
>JALWML010000313.1 GCA_027083915.1 Lysobacterales bacterium
AATTAAATGCCCCGTGGTTATAGTTGGCAATATCTCTGTTGGTGGTGTTGGCAAAACTCCTTTTGTTATCTGGTTGGTTAATCAACTCAAAGCACAAGATTTAAAGGTGGGTGTGGTTTCTCGTGGCTATGGTGGCAAAAGAGAACATGAGCCTTTGCTCGTTATTCCACAAACCTCTCCAAAGGCCAGTGGTGATGAAGCTTTATTGATTGCTAAACATACTGATGCACCTGTTTTTGTCGGGAAAAACAGAGTCAAGGCAGCAAAAAAATTAATTTTGGATTATCGAGTGGATATTATTATCGCGGATGATGGTTTGCAACATTATGCTTTAAAACGTGATTTAGAATTTGTTCTCATCGATGCTAAATATGGGTTGGGTAATAAAAAATTACTTCCTGCAGGACCTTTGCGAGAAGACGTTGAACGTTTAGAGACGGTCGATATGGTTGTTTATAAGGGAAAAAAAGAAGGAGAGTCTTATTTTACTTACTCACCTTTAATGGTTTATGAGTTAGGAAAAATTAAAAACCAACGTTCGCTAAAATCCTTTAGAAACCAACATATTAATGCCGTTGCAGGTATTGCACATCCTGATAGTTTCTTTAACATGCTCTCAGCACAGGGATTAGCAGTGGTAAAAAACCCATTAGATGACCATGAGGTTTTGACACAGGAGCATTTTAATTTCGATAACAACGACCCTATCTTTATCACTGAAAAAGATGCCACTAAGTGTCAAGATCTAAAATTAGAAAATGTTTGGGTTGTGGTACTTAAATTGAATATGGAAGCACAAACTAAGAAACAGATATTAAATCTAGTTAATGGAGTATTGAAATGAGTGAAGATATAGTTATCTGTTTGCCAGCTCGCTATCAATCAAGTCGTTTACCTGGAAAGCCACTGCTTGAAATAGCTGGAAAACCTCTTATCCTTTGGGCTTTGGAATCAGCATCTCAATTAAATGTTGAACAAATGATTGTCGCAACAGATGATCAGCGTATTGTTGATTTAGTTGAGACAAATGGTTATCAAGCTCTAATGACGTCTCCCAATCACCTTTCTGGTACAGATAGATTGGCTGAAGTGGCAGAATTAATGAAATGGTCAGATCAAACCATTGTGGTCAATTATCAAGGAGATGAACCATTGACCCCAAAAGAAAATATACAGCAACTGGTTCAAGCTTTAAAAGATAATCCAGCGGCATCTATTGCAACTTTATACCAAAGCATTACTAGTTTTGATGCGTTAATTAATCCAAACAATGTTAAACTTGTCACCGACAACCAAGACTATGCTTTGTACTTTTCTCGTGCAGCAATTCCTTTTTCTCGCAGTACATTTGCCTCTAACAAGCTAGATTCATCCATTGTTTACAAACACCATATAGGCTTGTATGCTTATAGAGCACAGTTTTTAAAAGAATTTTCACAACTTATATCATCGGATATAGAACAAACAGAATCCTTGGAACAATTACGTGCTATGTCTCACGGCTATAAAATTATAGCTAAAAAAGCCAAACAAATAATGCCACATGGAATTGATACACTTGAAGATGTTAAGCATTTTGAAGATTCATTGACATAAAATCGATTAAATTAGATTTAATTTAAGAAATCAATAGTCGTTCAACAATTTCATTTTTGACAGCTCCATCTAAATCATTTAGAACAGTGTGAAATTTCCATTGGTCATTGGGATGAGTTTGCCAAATATATCCAACAGCACGATTCCTGCCGCTATTCTTTGCTTCATATAAAGCCAAATCTGCTAACTGAATGGTTTTCTCATAGCATGAGTGCTTGGCATTTACAGGTGTGAGAGCAAAGCCTAGAGAACAGCGTAAAACAAGGTGTTTTTCAGGTAAGATTTGAATGTCTATTTCTCGGCATTTTAACAGTATATTTTTCACTAGTTGTGTGATTTCTTGTACAGAGGTAGATGGGCAAACAACTAGAAATTCTTCACCACCCCAACGTGAGGCAATTTGATTGGGTTTAACACTGTTTTTGAGCATATCAGCAAATATTTTTAAGGCTCTGTCACCAACTTCATGACCGTAATTGTCATTTACGGATTTAAAATTATCAAGGTCTATAAGAATAAAACCTGTCGCGCTGTCCTTTGCTTTTGTCTTAATTAATTCAAGTTCATTATGAACATAATTCCGGTTTGCAAGTTGAGTTAAATTGTCATGGTTTGCGAGCCACTCAAGGCCTTTGTTTAATTCGTTTAGTTCTTTTGTGCGTTCTTGAACAATTTTTTCAAGTTTTAGAGCATACTGTTTGCTTCTATAATTTCGTATAAAAAAAGCAGCCAAAATGACCAGCCCAACTAGGGCTATAAATAATTTAGTTTGCCAAAACGGAGGAATGACTGTAAATTTATATGTTGCAGGACTTTTATTCCAGTGACCATGACCAATGCGTGCGGAAACTTCAAAAGAATAATCACCAGCAGCTAACGAATCTATTTGTAGTTCTCTTAAGCGTGTTTCACGCCAAGGTGTGATTTCGTCGTTATTAAAACGATAGCGATAAGTGATATCTGATGCGCGTTGAAAGCTAATAGCTGCAAATTTAATTAATAAACTGCTGTCTTGTTGCTTGATTTCAGCAGGAGTATTTAAATCAAGCGGTTTTTGATTGTTGTTGATTGATAAAATATGAATAGGAGGTTCATCGCTACTACCAACCTTAAAGTCCTTTGCAAAGCGACTGATTCCTTCGCCAGTTCCAAACCATAGGTTACTCTCCTGGTCTTTATAGCCAGCACCACGGTTGATTAAATCAAAAACCAACCCTTCTCTTGATGAAATAATTGTAAAGTTTTCACCATCAAAAATAGCAACGCCACGACTTGTGCCCACCCAAATTTTGTTTGCTTGTCCAGGGAGAATAGTGGTGGCATTGTTGTGGGGTAAACCATCTTTCTTAGTCCAATTTGTAAAACTGTTGTTCTTGAAATAACTTAAGCCATTATTTGTGGCTATCCATAGACCTCCCTTTTCATCTTCATAAAAATCATTAATAAAATTGGCTGGTAAACCATCACTTGTTGACCAACTGGTGAACTTTTCATCTTTTAAATAAGTCAACCCATAAGAAGATGCCAACCATAAGCCTCCGTTTTGACTTTCAAGAATTCGATTTATTCGATTATGCGGCAGTCCATTTTTAGTTGTATAGGTTTTGAAATTTTTTCCATCAAAGTGATTTAACCCGTTATTTGTGCCAATCCAAAATGAGCCATCAGATGTTTGGATGATGTGATAAATAACAGAGCCACTAAGGCCCTGATCTTGATCAAAGTATATAAATCTTCCATCAACCAATTGACCCATGCCTTGTAAGGTTCCAAACCAAGTTGTGCCTTTATTATCAACCATGATAGAAAGTATTTTATTGTGTGGCAGACCTTGTTTACGCGTGTAGTGTGTGATTTTATCTTTGCAAATATGACTTGCGCCATTACCATTGGTACCAACCCACAAACAGTGGTTGTTATCATTGGTTATGGTATAGACATTAGGGTTAGGTAGGCCAGCTTGGGTTTTCCAATTTAAAACATTGGTGGTACTTAATCGTGTTAAACCGCCTCCATATGTACCAAACCACATGTTGTTTTCTTGGTCTTGAAAGATTTCATTGATGCTGTTGTCAGGCAATCCATCAGCCATGTCAAAATGTTGGGTAATGGTATTGTTTTCGTCTATTTTATACGTGCCAAAATCTCGAGAACCAAGCCAAATAAAACCATCGCTATCATACATAATGCAATTAATGGTTTGCTTGCTCAAGTCAACATTTAATTGTAATGCCTCAAAAGCAACTCCGTCATAACGTGCGACACCAAAACGCGTACCTACCCAAATACTACCATCTTTGTGTTCGAAAATTGCCCTAACTTCAGATTTTTTGGCATTCCATTTAATTTGATGGACTTTATAGTCTTTTATTTTGAAAATATATTTAGATGTACCAACCCAAATATTACCCTTTTTATCTGCTAAGATACTTCTGACGCGGTCTGTTCGGATGCCATTTTTGTAATTGTATTGCTTGATGAGTTTTGGGCTTTTGCTTATGTCAAGTTGTAGGACACCAGCGCCATAAGTGGCTACCC
>JALWML010000314.1 GCA_027083915.1 Lysobacterales bacterium
GGGTTTGTCAGTAGCTTCTGCACGTGAAGATTTAGTCAATGTTATTAAAGAACGCATGCAACCTTATGTCGATGGTACAAAACAGCCTAAAGTTAAAAACTACTTTTTAGGATTGTTTGGACAAGGAGCTTTCTTAGGGGTTCGTGCAGAAAATACCGAAGAGGTCGATCAATTATTAAAGATTGTCAACGGTCAAATTTTGCAAAATTTACCTGATACCTTTGGTTTTGCTCGTAGAGCTTCCATATTTAGAGGCATTGGCGGTGCGCGACAGATTAATGTTGATTTGCAAGGAGGCGATTATGAAAAATTACTCAATGTAGGGAAAGCCGCTTTTGGAAAAATTAGCCAACTTATCCCGAAGGCTCAAATTAGGCCCTCACCATCTTTGGAATACGGACAGCCAGAATTGCAGTTAAAGCCGGATGACAGAGCATTGGCGCAAGCGGGTTGGACGCGTTCACAATTATCTGGTATTGTTCGATCATTAGGAAATGGTAATTTTGTTGGTGAATATTTTAATGGTTCGCGCCGATACAATGTTATCCTGCGCAATGATAAGTGGTTAACACCCGAAGAGTTTGCCAATGTTCCACTTTATACAGCCAGTGGAGAGATACTTGCCTTGGGTGATTTAGCCTCGATTAAACGCACAGCTGGCCCAAGCCAAATTCAACGTTTGGAGCGACTGCGTACATTGACCTTACAAGTGACATTGCCTGATAATGTAGCTTTAGAGCAGGGCATGACAATTTTGCAAAAAGAACTCACACCAATGCTCAAAGATATGATGCCTGAAAACAGCATGATAAATTACCGTGGAACAGCCGAATCCTTAACCATTGCACTTAAAAGTTTAACCCAATCCTTTTTATTGGCGATTGTTATCTTGTATTTGTTAATTTCAGCCATGTTCCAATCCTTTAAAGACTCACTTTTGGTGATTACAACTATACCAATGGCAACAGTTGGTGGCATAGCAGCTATACGCATTATGGATTTGGCAGTTGGACAACAGATGGATTTGCTCACTATGATTGGCTTTATCATCTTACTTGGTTTGGTGGTCAATAACGCTATCTTGCTGGTTGATAGAGCGCGTATGGCTATGAAGGATGGTATGGCAGTCGCCGATGCGGTCAAAAATGCGGTATTATTGCGCATTAGACCTATCTTAATGAGTACATTGACCAGTATTTTTGGTATGTTGCCTTTATTGCTTATTCCTGGTTCTGGTACAGAATTGTACCGAGGATTGGCAGGTGTTATCGTTGGTGGTATGTTTTTATCAACTATCTTCACGCTTATTTTATTACCGAGTCTTTTGAAACTCTTTTCAAAAGAACAAAACTTAATGGAAAAAATCGATGCATAGATTAGAAACTAATAATCGGGTGATTGGCTTTAGTCAATATATCAAGAAAAGCTTTGCCTTTATTGGAAGTCTTAAGTCAGTAAACTTTATTTTATTGGTGATGATTTCACAGTTTTCATTAGCACAACAAGGCGGACCATCGCCAGTCAAAGTGGCAACAGTAGAACTCGTAAAGATGTCACCAGTGCGTAAAATACCAGCTACCGTCCAAGCAAAAGTGGTCGCTACCATCAAAGCAGAATCAAAAGGTGTGGTTAATGCTTTACTTGATGTGGGTAGTTTTGTTAAAAAAGGCGAAACCATAGCTGAGTTAACCGATACACAATCAGAACTGCGTTCACAAGAATTGCAAGATGCGGTTAAAAGCAGCAAAGCGCGCTATGAATTTTTGAAAGCAGAAAAGTCTCGCTTAATGGATTTAGTTGCTAAAAACCTCATCTCTAAAACGGAATTAGAACAAAACCAATCAGATTTCCTCTCAGCAAAAAGTGAATTGGCACAGAGTCAATCACGTTTGAATCAATACAAGGACCAAATAACGAAATTAACTGTTATAGCGCCCTATGATGGCTATATTTTACAGCAATTTACGCAAGTTGGTGCTTTGTTAAATTTGGGTGATTCGATAGTTGAATTTATGCAAGCCGATAATTTAGATGTCACTGTATTTATTCCATTGAAATACAAAGCACAAATTAAAAACCAAGCCCAATGGAAAATCCAAACTATCCAAGGGCATCAATACGATGCGGTTATCAGTAAGTTTACACCCGCAGCGGTTGGTCAATCACATACCGTTGAAGTGCATTTGGACTTAACCAGCGTTAATCTGTGGTCAGGTGAACCTGTTGATGTTATCGTTCCGACCCAAACACCGCGTGAAGTGCTAGCAGTACCTCGTGATGCGCTGGTGATTCGACGTAATGGCATTTATGTATATACTGTAGTTGATTCAAAAGCGATTAAAGTGGATGTTAAAACAGGAATGGCATCAGGTGATATGATTGAAGTTACTGGTGACTTGAAAGTGGGTCAAACCATTATTATTCGTGGTAACGAACGCATAAGACCAGGAAGTGACGTCAACGTCATTAACTGATGTTGACAACAGCTATTACCATTAAACAGCCAGAAGACTTTAGTTTTGATGCTTGTTTACAGTTTTTAGACCGCGGTTTTGACGAGTGTTTGTATCGCGTGAATGTAGATGATGTTAAAAGATTAATCCGTTTGCAATCAGGTTTAGCATTTATAGAGGTTTCATCCAAAGACAAGCAGCTAGTTGTTGAAATTGAGAAAGGTGAAATAAGCCAAAATGATAAAGAAGAAGTACGGGATTATGTTATTGACTGGTTTGATTTAAACCGTGATTTAAAACCATTTTACCAGCTACTCAATACGCACAAACAAACCCAAAGCTTTACTCAAGATTACTTTGGATTGCGTTTGATGGGTATTGTTGATTTGTATGAGGCTTTATGTTGGTGTGTTATTGGACAACAAATTAACCTTACCTTTGCACACAAAATTAAAACACGTCTTGTGCATAAGTATGGTGACAAAATAAACAAGGATGGAGTTGATTATTATTGTTTTCCAACACCAGAAACATTACAAAACATTCAAAGACAAGAGCTGGTTGATATGCAATTTTCAAAACAAAAAATTAATTACGTTATCAATATCTCCCAAGCTTTTTGCCAAAGAGAGTTAGATAAAAAGGAATTGTTATCCATAAACAAAGACCAACAAATGCAAAAGCTTACTGCTATAAAAGGCATCGGTCCATGGACAGCTAATTATGTCTGCATGAAGTCATTGCGTGATATGACCTGCATTGCCTATGGCGATACAGGTTTAAGTTCTTCACTGCATACACATTTTGCCACCGAAAAGAAGCCTGACAAAAGTACTATTGACAAAATATTCCTGCCCTTTGCTGGCTGGGAATCTTATCTAAATTTTTATTTATGGCGAAGTTTGTCATGATTAACTACCTATCCAAAAAAAACACATTAATTTTTTCTATCATCCTGACAAACATAATGTTTGTCATTGTTGTTTTTGTCGTAAGCCCAATGATGGATGGCGGTAATGGCTTAGGAGTTGTCAAACTGCAATTAAGTTTCGACAAGGCTGTGGGAATAAAAATAGTAGAAAGTTGGGGTCAATTAGGCGTGAGTAATTTTAACAAATGGATTTTCATAGACTATATTTACGCATTTTCCTATGCGTTATTGTTTTCCTCATTATTAGCGGTATTATTGGTAAAAAGAAAACTAAGCAAAACAAAACTAAAACATGTGATTTTCATCCCATTAATGGCAGGACTTCTTGATATGACTGAAAACACAATGGAGTTGTTTTTTATCAATAATCAATTAGGTTTCTCGGGAAATCTATTTTATTTACACTCAGTGGTTGCCACGGTTAAATTTGTATTAATTGTTAGTTCGATGATTCTAGTAATGGTTTTATTGATAAAAAAATTATGACTAATATTTTTCAATATTGACTACTCATAATTCAATATTTCGCATCATATTAGAGAATTCTAATCTACAAATAATTAACAATAAAATCTTGACTCCTTTTTTTATATAGCTATGATGAATAATGCAACTTGTTAATGGATATTGCAAAAAATTTGACTAATAAGGAGTAATCCCTCCACGAAAAATGACCTGATTTATCAATGACTTTTAACAATTGTTGCATTTATTCAATTAAAAATGGAGAAATAAATGAAACATA
>JALWML010000315.1 GCA_027083915.1 Lysobacterales bacterium
TTAATTGAAACGATATTTTATTCAGGTATTTGATTATACCTTAATGTTCATTTTTGTCTATTTTAGTTTTATATGTAGCTTTTAATTTTAAATATAATATTCTCAAAACTTGATAATGAAATGAATATTTAAAATATTTAAGGATTAATACTATGACCTATACCCCAAAAAACGGACACAGTTTTATTAACTTGCTTTTTCATACTCATCAAAGTATTTTGTCACAGTTCTTCCTTATGTATTATAATTAGTTGCTGATTTAAGATAAAACGATAAAACTTTGTGGACTTTGCGCCTTCTTTGAGTTCTTAGCGTTACTGCTTTTAAGTTTTACTCCGTGCTTTATGCAATTTTTTATAACTTTCTATCAGTTTTAAATGTTTGTCAATGCCTTCGAGTTTCATGCTGGTTTTAAATAAACCCGTAAATCTTATGGTGCCATTGACCGAACCAACGACATTGTCCATAGTTTCATTTCCAAACATACGTTTGAAATTGGGGAGGTAATCTTCTAACTGCAAATCATTATCCAGTGTAACAACTAAAACGGCATGAACTGCTTGATAGAATAATCCGCGTTCTACAGTGTTGTCGTTGTATTGTAAAAATTCTTCGACTAAATCCAGAGCTTCTTCATGTTTGTTGAGGGCGAGATAGCTGAGGATTTTTAACTCTAGAATAGTGAGCTGTCCCCAGACGGTGTTTTCATCGAATACAATGCCGATGAGGGTGGCAATATCCATGTAGTTATCGAGTTGGCTTTCTTCTAGGCGTTCGACTAAACGTGTTAACGCATTATCACTCAAAGCATGGATGTTTAAAATATCTTCGCGGTAATCCAAAGCCATATTAGTGTTGTTCCAAATCAGGTCTTCGACTAAATACACTTCTGAATAATCTGGTACTAAAATTCGGCAAGCCGATGCGCCTAATTCATTAAATTCAGCAACATAGACTTCTTTGCCGAGTTTTTTGAGGATAGCAAATAAAGCATCGCTTTCTTGTTGGTTGGTACCTGAAAAATCCCAAAGGCAAAATTTATAGTCACTTTTTGCACTAAAGAAACGCCACGAAATAATACCGGTTGAATCAATAAAATGATCAACAAAATTTTCGGGCTCTTGCACGGCAAGGCTGTTAAATGTAGGTTTTGGTACATCGTTTAAACCTTCGAAACTTCGCCCTTGCAATAACTCGGTTAAACTGCGTTCTAACGCAACTTCAAAACTGGGATGTGCACCAAATGAGGCAAAGACACCACCTGTTTTTGGATTCATCAGAGTTACACACATGACAGGAAACTGTCCATCAAGTGATGCATCTTTTACCACCACAGGAAAACCTTGTTGCTCTAGAGCATCGATGCCAGCTAGGATGCTTGGGTATTGTTCTAACACTTTGTGTGGTACATTAGGTAGGGTGATTTCTTCTTCGATAATTTGTTTTTTGACGGCTCGCTCGAAGATTTCGGACAAACATTGAACCTGTGCTTCAGCCAAATTGTTACCCGCACTCATGCCATTGCTGAGAAACAAGTTTTCAATCAGGTTGGATGGAAAATACACCGTTTGTCCGTCGGATTGACGTACATACGGAATGGAGCAAATGCCACGTTCTTTATTACCAGAGTTGGTGTCAATTAAATGTGAACCACGTAGCTCGCCATCGGGATTATAAATTTCTAGGCAATAATCATCCAAGATTCCATCGGGTAGTTCGTCTTTTTCATTTGGTTTAAACCATTTTTCGTTTGGATAATGGATAAATTTGCTGTTAGCTATCTCTTGCCCAAAATAGTAATCATTATAGAAAAAGTTACAACTAAGGCGCTCAATAAATTCGCCTAATGCCGAACATAAAGCACTTTCTTTGCTGGAGCCTTTACCATTGGTAAAACAGAGGGGCGAGGCGGCATCACGTATATGCAAAGACCACACATTTGGCACGATATTTCGCCACGAAGCAATCTCAATTTTCATGCCAAGACTCGCTATAAATGCAGACATTTCTTTGATGGTTTGTTCTAGCGGTAAATCTTTGCCTTCAATATAAGTCGTGGAATCATTATTTTGTTCCAGCAACATACCTTGTGTATCTTCTTCCAAGCTTTCTACAATTTCAGTTTTAAACTCAACACCTGTTTGTATGGCTTTTTTTACCGTACAACGGTCAATCGAGCGCAAAATTCCTCGGCGGTGTTTGTCGGAGATATTCTCTGGCAACTCTAACTGGATTTGAAAGGTTTGTTTATAACGGTTTTCAGGGTCAACAATATTGTTTTGTGATAGGCGAATATTTTCAGTCGGAATATCACGAGAAATACAATAAACCCGAGCAAAATAAGCCGCACACATGGCGGATGATGCCAAAAAATAATCAAAAGGGCCAGGTGCTGAGCCATCACCCTTATAGCGGATGGGTTGATCTGAGATGACGGTAAAGTCATCAAATTTTGCCTCTAGACGTAGATTGTCGAGGTAATTAACTTTTATTTCCATTGAACTGCTGTTGAATTGTTAGTTGTGGGAATTATCTAATTTTTTCAAACAATAGTCTTGGTAAAGTTAATAATTAAGTGAAATAGGAGCTTTTAGTGTATAGGCATGTTTTTTTGTTGGGTTAAAATGCCGATAAATTGTTCAAGAATTTCAGTCTGTAATTTTCTTTCTTCATTCTCTAAAATAAATACAGTGATAGTGGTATTTAGAGCAGGGAAGTACTCAACAATCGTTGCCCAAAAACCATGATGACCATAAGCCCTGTAACCACCAATTTCAGTTTCAGACAAACCCAGGCGATAATGACTGTCCTTTTCGTCTTTTGTTTTAACAGTTGTGTGGATTAAATTAAGGACTTTTGGGTCAGTAATAATCTTAAGGTTAAAGAGGTTTTGAAAAAATAGGGCTAAATCCTTAGTGGTTGTCGCAAGACCTCCACCGCCGTATAAGTCAAATGAATTATCTAATAAATAAGAATCCCAATGCAATTGCCCATCGTATTGGTGCACTAATGGTTTCGTGTGTTTAGGCGTCTTTTCTAAACTATAAAACCATGTTTGTTGTAAACCTTGTTGTTTATAACCAATTAACTGTCTTATTGCTTTATAAAATTTTCTATGGGTTTTTCTTTCAATTATTTCTGTTAAAAGGAGGTAATTGATATCAGCATAACTAAATGTTTCACCCGCTGGTGCCAAAGGACTGCCAATTTTCATAGCAAGTTTTATTTGTTCTTTATGTGTCCATCTTTTATGTGGATATTTCGTAATGTAATCAAGGTAAAAACTATTGACGTAGTCTTCAATTCCGCTGGTGTGCGATAACAGATGTACCAATTTTATTGCATGCGTGTTATAACCTGCGCGTTTCATTTGTTTTAATGTTCTACGTGAGAGGTACTTTTTTATTGAGTCATCCAAATTAAGCTTACCTTGAGCAATTAACTGTAAGATAGCCACTGCAACATAAGTCTTGGTGTTACTGGCTATCAGAGCGGGTTGGTCTTTTTCAATAGGCTCTTTGGAATCTTTATTTGAAAAACCAACCGCAGCACTCCATGAAATGTTTTGTTTCGGTGCTTCGACATGTACCATAATGCCAATAGATTTGGGATTTTGTTGGTAAATACTCGCAAGAACATTGTGCAACTGATTGGTGAGAAATGCCTGTGTGTCTTTTGCAAGCCCAGAAAAAGAAGTGAATAGGAGAAGAAGGAGTTTAAAGTGTAGTTTCATTTATTCTCTCTATCACCGTGTGCATGAGGTTCTGAAATGACCAAAAATTCGATTACATCATTGCTTTGATTGGAAATCTGATGAAGTTGTCCTTTAGAAATATGAATACCTTCACCTGTATTAATAGTATGTGTTTGACCATCAACTTTGAAAGTGGCAACCCCTTTAAGAATAAAAAAGAATTGCTGAGCTTTATGATGCAAGTGCAATATTTCTTGTGTGCCAGCTGGCATAGTTTCCTGAATAACAGAAAGAGAAGGGCTGTTAACTAAATGCCAACTAAAGCAGTCATCGCCCCAGTTGTATTTTTTGCTGTTTTGTTTGTTTATAGCCATAATTGATATTATAGCTAAATTAAATCTATTATAATTATAAATTAATGA
>JALWML010000316.1 GCA_027083915.1 Lysobacterales bacterium
CTTCTGTACTATTTAATTTAGTCATTTAGATAGTATAATACTGGTAATTAAAATATACGGAGTTTTCTATGGGGCTTTTTGACAAGTTATTTGCTGAATTAATTGATATTATTGAATGGACAGATGATACCAGTAACACATTGGTTTATCGTTTTCCGCGTTATGGTAATGAGATTAAAAATGGGGCAATGCTGACCGTTAGAGAAGGTCAAATTGCAGTTCTTGTCAATGAAGGACAGGTAGCAGATATTTATGAACCTGGTCTTTATAAATTAGAAACAGCCAACATGCCTGTTTTATCCACTTTACAAGGGTGGGTGCATGGTTTTGAAAGTCCTTTTAAAGCCGAAGTTTACTTTTTTAACACCACACAATTTACGGATATGAAGTGGGGTTTACGCAACCCTTTAATTATGCGAGATAAAGAATTTGGTGTCGTGCGTTTGCGTGCTTTTGGTACTTATGCTTTTAAAATCACAGACGTAAAAACCTTATTAACTGAGATTGTTGGAACAGATGGTCACTTCACGGTTGAAGAAATTTCAGATCAACTCCGTAATTTAATGGTTTCTGGTTTTGCTCATATTGCTGCGGAATCGGGTATTTCTATTTTAGATTTGGCAGCAAACTACGACCAACTAGGGGATTTACTTAAAGAGAAAATCAACCCTGATTTTGAAGGTTTTGGCTTAGAATTAACTAAATTGCTTGTTGAAAATATATCCTTGCCAGAGGCGGTTGAAAAAGCCTTAGATGAACGCTCTTCAATGGGAGCAATCGGCAATTTAGATACATTTACTAAATACCAAGCAGCACAATCGAAGCGTGATGCGGCACAAAATCCTGGAGGTGGAGCAGGGGCAGGAATTGGTATGGGAATGGGATTTGCTATGGCACAAACTTTTGGTAGTGCGTTGGCGAAAGATCAACCAAACCAAGCACCTTCTAAAGATGCACCACCGCCGATACCGGAGGTTGAGCATTACCATGTTGTTATTGATGGCAAAAAAGCAGGACCTTTCAATATGGCTGCCATTGCAGAGATGATACAAAAGGGGAGTATTCACGCGGATACTTATGTGTGGAAATCGGGTATGAAGGATTGGCAAGCAGCTAGTGAAGTGCGTGATATTGCTGGTTTATTAAACAGTGAGCCACCACCAATTCCTGGTAGTTAATTCTATTTAAATGACTCAAGAAGAATCATTGGATAAAAACACAGTTGAGCATTTTCAATTTCAATGTAAAAGCTGTGGCTTTGAACTAGATCACGAGATTGGTCACAATTCTTTAGTGTGCCAATCTTGTGGTGCAGTTGAGCCTATAGATACGCATTCGTTTAATGTTTTTAGTGCCAATCCATACGATTCTACTGTTTTGGATTTAGTCAAAAACGAACCCTCGGATGTTCACCACCATGTGCGTTGTGATACCTGTGGAGCAGGGTTTGATTTTCCTAAAAATACCCATGCAGATGAATGTCCTTATTGTGGGCAAAATATTATTGTTCCTGTCAATTTACAACGACAACTCAAACCTGATGCTGTTTTGCCTTTTGATATTAAAGAAGAACAAGCTAATGAATCCTTTAGAAAGTGGATTAAGGGTTTGTGGTTTGCTCCCAATTCGTTAAAGCGATTGGCAATGAGAAAACATCCAATCCAAGGAACTTATATTCCTTATTGGGCATTTGATGCCAATACATACAGTACTTATACTGGGCAACGAGGTACAAATTACACAACAACCGTTACGGTTAGAGTTAATGGGCAAACGCAAACACGCTTAGTGACTAAAATCAGGTGGAGTTATGCCAGTGGCAGTGTTTCTCATGAATTTGATAATGTTTTAGTCCCTGCCAGTGAAATGATGGCAACCAAACTCACTACATCAATGACAAAGTGGAATTTGGTTAAAGCAGAAGAATATAATCCAAAGTTTTTAAGTGGTTATCGCTCAGAATTGTATCAAGTGGGCTTGCCTCGCGGATTTCAAAAATCAAAAGACATCATGATAAGAACAATACGCCGGTTGATTAGAAGAGATATAGGTGGAGATCATCAACGCATTAGTAGTGTTAACACACGTTACGAACGCGTAGGTTTTAAATTGATGCTTATGCCACTGTGGGTTTCTGCTTTTTTGTATAACAGAAAAACATTTCGCTTTATTATCAATGGACAAACAGGAGAAGTTAAAGGAGAACGTCCTTATAGTTGGGTGAAGATAGCTTCATTAGTCCTGACAATTGTTGCGATAATCGGCGGATTTATAGCGCATGACCAGGGATTGATTTAACAGTCAACTTTTATTAATTCCTCAAATTAAATCTTTATACTTTTGCCAATCATATTTTGGGTATTTTTTCATCAATTGCTCAAGCAGTTTTTGAGCTTGTTTATGATTTTTTGCCTTAATTAACGCATCTAACTGATTAAGCTCTGTTGGATTAGGTGCTAGGGTGTTTTCTTTTTTTATTTTGGGTACTGGTTTTGCAGCTCTTCGCATGCCAGTTACAATTACTTCTCCAGAAATTTGGTTCAATTCATCTGCTGATACTTCTTCAAGTTCTCTAACTTTAACTGCAGGTTCTGCTGAAAGAACTTTGTCTAATACTGCCTGAGTATTATTTTCAATTTGGGTAGTGCTTGAATCCTGTTCTAGCTGAATCGTTGGTTTTTGAGCAATAATTTTACCTAATAGCCCTGATTTATTCTCTTTATCAGACGTATTATTACGTTTACGCTTTTTTTGAGGTTTTAGGTGTGGTTCTAAGGGTGGTGCTGCCACTGCTTTGGTGCGTGAGTCTTCTTTTTGGATACTGTAATCTAAGCTCTCTGGAGATGCGGTCATTTCAGTATTTTGGTTTTGTAAATTAAATACCACACTGATACCCATTACCAACACAGCTGCTGTTGATAGCATATAAAGCCATTTTTTGGGTTTTCTTGTTGTTAATTTACCTTCACAGCTTTGTTTGGCTGCATTTAAAATAAGGTTATCTAAGGCCGTTGGAGTGGATTCATTTGAGCCTTTGTTATAGAGTTCTTCTATGCTATTACTCATCTCATTTTCTCCAAATTATTACGTAAACGAGCGAGAGCATAACGGTAACGACTCTTAATTTTTTCAATGCCTTCATCTAACATTTGAGCAATTTGAGGCAGGGACAGTAATGCTTCATTGTGTAATAAAAATACTTCACGCTGAGCAAATGGCAGTTGACTTACCGCGTTTTTAATTTCTTTGGATAGGCGTTTAGTTTGCAATTCATCCTCTGGGTTCCAGTTTATTATGCCATCGACGTCATCTTCTGTATTTTCTTGAAAAGCCTTTTGTTCTAGGTTGTTACGTCTGTACCAATCAACCAATCTGTTATGTGCCAAGGTATAAAGCCATGTTTTGAAGGTTGCTTTAACTTGGTAATTTTCTTTGCTGTTAATGACTTTCATCCACAAATCTTGAAACAACTCTTGGCTGGTGGCTTCATTTTTGATATTGCGTAGAAAATAGCGATAAAGAGCATCTTTATAACGTCTATAGAGTACGTTAAATGCGGTGGCTTCATCTTGTTTAAAGGCTAACATCAGCTCTTCATCGCTACGTTCGGTCATTAAAAGTTAGTTGAGACCTTTGCACAACTCGTGGAATGAGTTATGCATAGGTCTCTAGTTTATTTAAAAATGTTATTCTACACGAGAGGCTTGAGTATTTGTTAAACTTTTTGCTAAAGAAACCAGTTGTAGAAATTCACCACGGTAACCGAAGTCATCATCATTTAGGGTTGCCTTTGTAAGATTCTTTATATCTTGGTAACCGAAAGTGCCAGTCATTTTTCCACCGCGAAGCAATTGGCCAAAGCCAGCAACGGCAGCTGAGAGTTTGAAATTATTGGAGCTGTTCTTGACTGACTTAATCCTATCTTTTTTATTAATTGTTTTAACTAACAATTGTGATTTATCAGCTGTTGGTTGTTTGTAACGAACCTTTAAGGTTGCTATTTCATCAGAATAGTCTGTTGTTTTATTATTGTTTTGGTATTTTAAAGGTTCGACCCAACCTTTATCGCCGTTGAGTACCACTTCATATAATGCTGTAACACTGTGTCCTGCAC
>JALWML010000317.1:0-3361 GCA_027083915.1 Lysobacterales bacterium
ATTAGTAAAAATGCACTTATCAGATTTATGTGATAAAGTTGAGATAGCCAGCAATGGTCTTCAAGGTTTAGATATGTTGTTAACCCGTTACTGGAGCTTGGTTGTGTTAGATTTACGACTTCCAGGTTTATCAGGGATTGATATTTGTAAGAAACTTCGTGAGAGTGGGAATTACGTTCCAGTATTGATGCTGACTTCAAAATCTACCGAGTTTGATCGTGTTTTAGGGCTTGATGTAGGAGCAGATGACTATTTGACCAAGCCTTTTAGTGTGGTTGAATTGGTCGCACGAGTCAAAGCATTGCTTCGACGATTTGATGCGAGTACAGGATACAGTGCTCAAAAAGGCAGTAACGAATTAAAGTTTGATGGTTTGCATTTAATCCCTGATGAACGAAAAGTGATCTTTAATGGTTCGGAAATTGAATTGACTGCCAAGGAGTTTGATTTATTGTATTTCTTTGCGTCTAACCCGGGAAAAGTGTATAAGCGGTCACAATTGTTAGATCAAGTATGGGGTTATGGTCATGATGGTTATGAGCATACAGTTAACTCTCACATGAATAGGTTAAGAGCCAAAATAGAACTTAATGCCAATGATTTCAAATACATCAAAACAGTTTGGGGAGTGGGATATAAATTTATCGCGGAGGGTCTTGATTGATGAAGTCGTTAAACCGCAAACTCTCTATGCTGCTTATAGCACTGATTCTTGTTGTAGGTATTATCCTAGCTATTATTACTCGATTTTCTATTTTTCAGTACAATATAGAAGTAACACAACGATTAAATGCTTCGATTGCTCAGTTTCTGTCAAATGAAGAGCCTTTAATTGTTAATGGTCAATACAATGAAAAAGCGTTAAAAAAAATTGCTCATCAATCAATGGTTATTAATCCAACTGTAGAAGTTTATTTGTTGGACAAAAGTGGAAAAATATTAAGTTATAATCTTCCTGAAAATACAGTGCTGCTTACTCACCTTCCCTTAGAGCCGATTGAAGCTTTTTTGCAAGAAAATGCCAAGTTGCCAATTGTCAATTATGACCCAAGAAGCCCTAATACTCGCAAACCCTTTTCTGCGGCAAAAGTCATAACAAATGGCATAGATGAGGGATATATTTATGTTATTCTTGGCGGTAGAAAATACGAAGAACTGGCGAATGATTTAAGCAAAAATTATATTTTAAAGTTAACCATTTTGGCCATAACTGCCGTAATTTTCATGGCTGTTTTTATTGGTTTGCTCATGTTGATGAAATTAACTCGACCTTTGAAGCAATTACGCGATAAGGTTATTCATTTTCAACAAACTTCTGGAGATGCATCGATACACTATCAGGGAGATGAAATACAACAACTTAATCAAGCCTTTGAGGATATGTCAAGTAGAATTGAAAGGCAGATAGATCGAATTAAGAATGCAGACAAAAATCGCAGAGATTTAGTGACTAATGTTTCACATGATTTAAGAACACCTTTAGCTTCCATGCAAGGTTATTTAGATACCATGTTGTTAAAACAGAAAACTTTAGATAATGAAACAATGAATGACTATCTTTTAATAGCTCGCAAACATTGTGGCCGTTTAGGTGTGTTAATTAATGATTTATTTGAGTTTTCAAAACTTGATTCGAATATTGTAAAACCCGTGTTAGAACCTTTCTCATTAGCAGAATTAGTACAAGATGTAAGCATGGAGTTTACGCAACTGGCTGATATTAAAAACATTGATTTTGATGTGCAATTATTAGATGGCAATAGTACTGTTGTTGCCGATATTGGACTCATGCAACGCGTACTAGAAAATTTATTATCCAATGCGCTTAAACATACACCCAAAGGAGGGAGAGTTCAATTGAAAATGCTGCGTAATAAGAGGGATTTCACAGTGGAAATTAGTGATAATGGTGTTGGAATCAGCTCAGCTGATTTGCCAAAAATATTTAATCGATTGTATCAAGCGGGTAATAGTTCCAATGATAGCAGTAGTTCTTTTGGTCTGGGTTTAGCAATAGTTAAAAAAATATTAGCTATTCACCAAACAAAGATTGTGGTTAAGAGTCAAGTCAATAAAGGATCTGTATTTTCATTTTCGTTACCTATTGCAGCTTAGAATATCAACTAAAATTTGTTAGCTCTTCTTTTGTTTCACTTAGGCATTGAATGTTGCGTTCAATAACATGATTCACTAAAGTCGTATCATTGTCCTTACATGTTTGTTCTAAATATAAAGCAATTGAACTTAATTGCGTGCAGCCGACAGTTGCCGCTGAGCCTTTAATTTTATGAGCTATAGATTTTAATTCTCCCATGTCTATAGGTTTTGTAAGTTGTCCAAGTTCATCAGAAAATTCATCTATATTAATCAAAAACTGTGAAATAATAGATTTTATAACCCCTATATTTCCGCTGAGTTTTCCCATCAAAGATTTAGCATCAAATAAGGGTTGTAATGAAATATGTTCTAAAGCAATGTCAAGCGGTGTTGGTTTAAGTGGTTTATCTTCATTATTTAAATTTAGCCAATCTGTTAAAATTATAAGTAATGTATTTAAGTCAAATGGTTTAGCTATGTAATCGTCCATTCCAAAATCATAACACTTTTGTTCATCACCATGCATGGCATTAGCAGTCATAGCAATTATAGGAATATTGGGATTTAATCCTGGCGATTTTGAGTTTCTTATGTGTTGAGTGGCTTCATAACCATCCATAATTGGCATTTGACAATCCATAAATACAAGGTCGAAATTTTGTTGAGATAAGCGTTTGATAGCATTTTTGCCATTATCTGTTATTTCTACATTTAGACCAAAAGTTTCTAACATATCTTTAGCGACAATCTGATTGATTTCGTTATCATCAACAACAAGAACATTTGCATTGAATTTCTCAGAAAAATATTGTGAGTCTGTTGAGAATATTTCTTCTGTATTTTTCGACTCAACTGTTTTAGCTTGTAGTGAAAATCTAAAATTTGTGCCTCTTCCTAATCGACTCTTAACTTTTATATCACCTCCCATCAGTTGTGAGAGTTGTTTGCTGATACTCAAACCAAGACCCGTACCTCCATACTTTCTTGTGGTGGTACCGTCTGCTTGCGAAAAACGCTCAAAAACTTGTTTCATTTGTGATTGTGATAATCCTATACCAGTATCTGTTATGTTAAACTGTATTGTGCAATTTGAATTTTTATTGTTTATAATATTACATGAGAAGATTACTTTTCCTTTATCAGTAAATTTTATGGCATTATCCAGTAAATTCGTTAGTATTTGTTTGATTCTTCCAGAATCTGCTTCCAACCAAACATTTAGTTTTGGGTTATTATGAGGGTAGATAAACTGGAGTTTCTTTTG
>JALWML010000317.1:3371-4074 GCA_027083915.1 Lysobacterales bacterium
TTCTTTTGCTTGATTCGGTTGTGCATTGAAGAAGAGGTATTGTCAATCAACTGCATGAGATTGAATTTGTGGTTTTCTATCTTTAATTGACCAGCCTCAATTTTTGAAAAATCTAAGATATCATTAATTATATCGATTAATGACTCCGCACTCTGTTTAATTATGGTTGCGCGTATATGTTGTTTTGCATTTAATTTATCTTGTAATAATATATTAGTCATGCCCACTATACCGTTCATTGGAGTTCTGATTTCATGACTCATATTGGCTAAGAATTCTGATTTTGCTTGATTTGCAAATTCTGCTTTCTTTTGTGCTTCAATTAGGTCTTGTTCAACTTTTTTTGATCTTGAAATGTCACGGATTATACAGAAAGTAGCCTTTCTACCTTCATAAGGTACTAAAGATAAGGTTACATCTGCAGGTAGGTTTTTGCCATTTTTCTTACGGTAAAGCCATTCAAATCTTTTGTAACCAACTTCTTTCATGTTCTTTAATATATTTATGCCTTTTTCTTCGGATGTCTGTCCATCGGCTTGATATTTTGCTGATAAATCAAAAGGAGGAAGAGCTAGCAGTTCTTGTTCGGTCTCATAACCAAAAAATTTTACCGCTGCTTGGTTAACCATAACAATATTCATTTTATAAAAAATCATCATTGGATCTTCTGAGTTTTCGTAAAGTAAACGGTATTTTTTTTCAC
>JALWML010000318.1 GCA_027083915.1 Lysobacterales bacterium
TAGCAATATCAAAACAAGCTTTAATGCGTTCTTGGGTTTTATTAAAGGCATCGAGTTTACGTTTGGTGCTGTCTAAAGTGACGCGTTTATTTTTTAAGAAGCGTTTGCTTTTCAACAATGTTGCTAAGGTTTCTCTAAATGTCTGAATTACTTGTGCCTGTGGGTAATGTTTAGCATCCAAAAAGCCTTGCAACAATTCTTCCCAACTTGATACAGACATGGCAGGAATTTCATCGGCTGTTATTTCCAAAATTGCCAATAAACGCACAGGTATGGGTCTTTGCCTATACTTTAATAAGGACAACAAAGCAAAACATTCATCCAAATCATAAAATAAATCATTAACCTCAATTATTCGGTTTTCATCCAGCCATTGATGGGTTGAGATTAAATAATTTAGCTCTGCATGGTTTTCTAAGCTTTTAATGAATTTTTCTAAATTCTGTTGATGGCGAATCAATGAAGTGACATTCTTTTCATCGGTTTTGACCATCCAGATATAATCTTGGTGTGGGCATAAAGAATTTGATCGGACAAGTTCTGGAATACTGATTTGTTCATCAACAGGACCACACAATTTTTGATAACGTGACCACTCTTGTGGAGAGGCATCATAGGGTGGTGTGGCTGTCAAACTGATTATAATTAGATCTTTATTTGACTCGACAAACTTCATCAGGACTTTCCACCAAGCAGCTTTTAGGTGATGAGCTTCGTCTAAAATAAGTAGCTTAAATTCTTGTTGGGAAAACCAGTCACTGATGCATTGAAATTGTGCTTGCTCATCGTTTTGGTTAATTTTTTTATCCAGAGAAAATAAACCTTGGTAGGTTGTTGCTGTAAATTGTTTGCAGGCAGTAATAGTGGAGCTGCACCAATGGGGAATTTCATCGGTTGGCAAGAAGTCGGTAATTCGCTCTAACCATTGGTTGCGAATAAGGCGAGTAGGTGAAACCACTAAGGCTTTTAAGTTCAAACGGTTGAAAATTTCAATGCCAATAACTGTTTTGCCCGCACCAGGAGCAGCAACAATATGTATGCGTTTATCATCCAAATAGCTTAAAACATTATCCAATACCCGTTGTTGCTCAGGTCTCCATGAGTGTTTAAAGTTGAGAGTTAGATTGTCGAGATGATTAGAAGGCAACATTGATTAATTATGCCACTATTGTTTTTTAAAGTAAACGAGTGTCTGTTGCAAAACCTCTCTTGAGTCAATTACCAAGAGAGGATTTTGCAATATTCCTTAAGAAGGTTTCTGAAAAATAGAAAGGTCCTAGGTTCTTAGAAGTCCCTTAAGGTCTGTTTATAAAAATGACACGCGAGACCTTTGTGAACGGCTGTGGCTTAAGGCCTTATTTCTTCGATTTCTTCTAGAACTTGTCGATTCAATTTTTTTAATTTTAGTCCAATCATCGGTCGTAAAATTAGGGTTTTTGCCATAAACAGAGCGGCATTGAGAAAAATTTGTGTAATTATCTAATTCACTTTTTATTTTATCAGCCACTATATCGATGACAATGCAATCATCCAACAAGCCAATGACTGGAATAGTATCTGGGATAAGGTCATCAACTTGTGTCAGATAGGAAAAAGCCGCCAAAAGGTATTTTGTTGTTGCGGTTGTTAATTTCCATTGATTATCAATAAACATTTGCAGCATGTTTTCTAAAGGAGCAATGTGTTCAAGAACATAGTCCTCTTGATGAGTGTTTTTTAAATCGTTGAGCATTACTTGAATGTCTTTTATAGTCAGCTCTGGGTCGCTATTGTGGCTAGTAGTTAAGATGTCATTAAAGTGATTGGTGACTTCTTGAGTTATTTCTATGTTATATTCAGCATTCATAATTATTGTCCTTGTTTTGATTTGTAGGTGTATTATACAACTACCACACCATAACACATGTGCCAATAGTCATTTTCTCCTTAATTTTTAGTAAAATGATAGATTTTTAGTGCAATAAACTGGTAATATTAGAGATTGCTAATAAACACTGAAACTTGAGGGACATATGAGCGACAATAAAATGATTAAAGATGGTGAATCTTTAGATCAACAAAAACCAAACCAAAGCCGCAGAAAATTTATTTCACAAGCTGCTGCTACCACAGCGGTGGTGGCAACAGGTAGTGTTGCAGCCAACAACTTACCACCCAATGTGCCTGAGTGGCAAAAACACTTAGGAAAGCCGGTAAACTCCAATCCTTATGGGCAACCATCCAAGTACGAATCAAGCGTGAGACGCTTGCGAGTGCCGTGGTTGACACCTGACTCAATTGCCTCTATTAGTTTTACACCGTTAGCTGAAATCAAAGGTATGATTTCTCCAAATGGTCTGGCTTTTGAAAGAGATCATGGTGGCCTTCCAACAATTGATCCAAAACAACACCGCTTGATGATTCATGGTTTGGTGGAAAAACCAATAATTTTGACTATGGAAGACATTAAACGTTTTCCAAATGTTTCTCGCATTCACTTTATTGAATGCCCTGCAAACTCAGCGATGGAGTGGAAAGGACCACAAGTTGGTCGTTTGCAATTTACCCATGGCATGACAAATTGCTGTGAATGGACTGGTGTTCCATTAAAATATATTTTAGAAGAAGTTGGTGTTAAGCCTGAAGGTAAGTGGATTCTGGCTGAAGGAGCTGATTCTGCATCAATGAGTCGTTCGATTCCAATGGAAAAAGCAATGGATGACACTTTAGTAGTATTTGGTCAAAATGGCGAAGCCCTAAGACCCGAGCAAGGTTACCCTGTAAGGTTATTAACACCTGGTTGGGAAGGCAATACTTCAATTAAATGGTTGCGCCGCATTGAAATTACGGCTGAGCCATCGTATCAACGTGAAGAAACCTCTAAATATACTGATTTGTTAAATCCAAGAGACCCTAAACGCAAAGACCTTATTGGCAAAGCTTATTTATTTTCTTGGATAATGGAAGCCAAGGCAATTATTACGTTCCCATGCCCTGAAAAGCCTCTTAAAGAACACGGCAAGTACGTTATTAATGGCTTAGCATGGACAGGTACTGGCAAAATTAAACACGTAGATGTTTCATTTGATGGCGGCATAACATGGAAAGAAGCAGAACTTAATGGTTTGGTTTTAGATAAGTGTTGGACACGCTTTAGCATTCCTTTTGAATGGAATGGGGAAGAAGTGTTACTACAATCACGGGCAACTGGTGAAGATGGCTATGTACAACCAACTTTGAAGCAACTAAGAGAGGCGCGAGGAGTGGCGAGTATTTATCACAACAATGCCATACATACATGGAAAATTAATAAAAACGGTGAGGTGGAAAGTGTACAAGTTTAATCAAAAATTAATTTCTGCAGTTGTTTTAGCTTTATCGATAACAGCATGCTCCAATGATTCTGCACAAACCAGTACTGATAAAACGGTCTATCAAGAAACTTCTGTTTCTGAAAAAGTCGCTGGGGCAATCTTTCCAGCAGCACAAGCGGCAACTTATGAAGAAATAACTATTAAAACAGGTGGTTTTAATCTAGGTAAACCAGCCACAAAAGAAGAAATTGCAGGTTGGCATATTGAAGTTGCTCATGGGCATAACTTGCCACCAGGTGAAGGAACAGCTGCTGATGGTGAAGACATGTTTGAGGACAAATGTGCGAGTTGTCATGGTTCATTTGGTGAAGGTGTTGGTCGTAATCCTGTATTAGCCGGAGGTGAAGGCACATTAACAGACAAGATGAAGCCAGAACGCACGGTTGGAAGTTATTGGCCCTATGCTTCAACTTTGTTAGATTATACGCATCGTGCTATGCCATTTCCGTCTGCTCAATCACTGACTTGGGATGAAACATGGTCACTATCAGCCTATGTTTTGTATTTGAATGATATTATTGAAGACGAAGATTTTGTTTTTAACGCCCAAAGCTATAAAGAAATTCACATGCCGAATGAAAATGGTTTTATTCGAGATGAAAGACCTGATACACACAATACACGCTGCATGAAGGATTGTAAGGATCCAGCTAGTATATCTGTTAAAACAGCATTGTTAGGTTATGGTTCTGGTGCTGAAGATG
>JALWML010000319.1 GCA_027083915.1 Lysobacterales bacterium
ATGATAACTATTTTTGAATTTTAAAAGATAAAATAATCGACTTTAACTTTGTTTTTGTGATTAAATTAAAGCTCGTGGCAAATTCAACTCAGCCAGACACACTTTTTTGGACACTACCAACAAACCTGTAAATTACCAACATTGGTTTTGGTTATTAATCCAGATGAGTTTTTCTTAGCGAGTATATCACCTTCAAAACAACCAGAAACTCCTTGGTATATTGGATTATTTGGAGTAGGGTCAATAGGGGTATCTATATTCTTTAATCGTACTTCAAACCACGTAGGCGTCCATACACCTCTATCTGTATCTTGCTTAAAAGCAAACCAATAACCAATCAAATCATAGGTATTGCCATAGACTTGGTGAGAATTATTTGTGGTCGATGGGTAGCGTAAATCACTTGCCCAATAAAAATGCCAGCCCGTGCCCGCCAAGTCACTATTCCACCACATGCCAGGCAGAAAATCACCAGGACCTCCTGTAGTGGATGGGCTGTTTGTGTTGTTTGAACTAATATTCTGCAGGTCATCACCTTGATTTCCAGCACCAATTATAATAGTTGGTGCTGTTGAACTATCAGTACAAGCTTGTCCATTAATACATGCTCTTACACTCCACTGGGTGTTGTTTTCCATATTTCCTAAATAAATATAAGGAGACCACTTTTCTACATCGTTTATGTCTTTAATTTTTTCTGAATTATTTACTTTAATACTGACACACTCTGATGTAATACAATCAAGTTGTTGTATGTAAAAATAATCTGGCTCTATGTTGGAGCCACTACCTGTGTGTTGCCAACTAATCGATTTGTCTATCGTTCCGTCAATATTAGCCCAGCTTAAATGGCTAACATCTTCAGGGATAATAGGAGTGTTAGGACCAGGAATTTTATTTAATAAACGATAATCAGCTGCATCAAAAAAACCGATTCTACAATCATCTGGACGGACTAGACTCAATGAGCTGCTGTCACAATTTTTTTGAATAAGAGTACTATTTGGACCTGAAGCCTCTACTGTTACAATGCCATTGGCATAATTTGAACAAATGTCGCCATTGACTCTATCGCGTTTACAAGCCCTGATATCAAAATCATAATACCCTGCAATAACACGATTCATCTCTCGCCTCCACTCACCCGAAGCATTTGGATTGGTGTTTTTTATATCCACATAAAATATTTCTTTATGGCGCAATATATTTTCTAAGGTTGAAAAACCCGTATTATCAGACTTGATTGGCCTCCATTCTGTTATCTCAACATAATCGACATTATTTACACTTGTTGTACCTGTATCTGCTGGAAACTTCCATATTAACCTAAATTTATTATTGCCACTATAACTATAATCACTGGTTGCCCAAATCGGAACAGGCAAATCATTGCTGGTAACAATGTACCTTATATCTTCTGAAACACTAGATCCACAACCCAAAGTATCATTACAGGCTTTAACTTGAATTTCTGATCCTAATCCTTCGTTGTTTATACCCGAAATTGTATAATCTCCATTTGAACAAATGCCGGCACAATCATAGATTTGACTAAAACTAGGATTCATATAGGATGAAACTTCAAATCGTGTTGGTTTAGCAATATCATCTGTATTTAATGATGCCCGATAACTAATAGACAAATCAAAAACAGTATTGCTATTAGCTTGATAACTTGCACTTGCATTTACATTATTTAATCCTGGTTTAAAATCTGCCTTTAAGACTTCTATAGCACTGCCACAACGAGTATTGGTACAAGCCTTGATTGTATACCTCTCTGGCTTCGTGTAATCGGTAAATAAAGGAGCGGTTTGACCTATGGAGACATTACTGGTAAATTCAGCTGTTGGAGAAGAAGTAAATCCTTGTACCTGAAAATAGGTAACGCCCCATAACGCATAGTCGAAATTAGGGTCTGTTGTCCAGGTAATATATCTAGCCTGTTCACCATTATATATGTTTAATGAAAGTAGTGGTGAGGGCTCCGGAATACATTGAGATGGAATTTGATAATAGCTTGCAATCGCTGGAATCATGCCACAATTACCTACAGTTCCTATCTTGTTTATTATGGTTTGAGAATTTGCGGGACTAGTTGTTCCACTGTATTCTGCCAGCTCATTTCTATTACTACAAAATAAATTGTTTGAATTTATTGAAGCAAATCTTGCCATTGGGATAACATCATTAGTTACATCTAATAAAGGCTGTACATAATGTAGATTATTGTTATTATTTAAATGAAAATCAACTTCTATCGGCACCATTCCATCAAGTCGTTCTAAATTAGTATTTATTATATTTAGCCCACATAATTTATGAGTTCCAATATCACCAGTAAAAGCACTAATATCTTGTGTTGTATTTGGAAAATCGCCTCCATCGACTCCAATAAACTTTAATCCTGTTATTGCCGTACAATCTGCCAAATTTAGATTATTAGCATCAATGACAATTGAGTCTGCTGGTGCACTATTTAATTGGCAATAAGAACTTCCTGAACCCTTTACCTCCAAAACTTCCAATGCACTAGGCAATAAATCAAAGCCACTGGTAATGGCATTGTTATTTAAATCCAGTGTTACTAATATATCATTGGTGGATAAATTTGGTAGCGTTGTTAGCCCCATATTGGCTAATTTTAATGTGGTAAGCTCATTAAATTTGGAAAAATCAGGGAGGATAATATTGGGATTATTGGATAAATCGAGGTACTCTAGATAGTTGAGGTTTGCTAATGCCGATATATCGGTGATTGCAGGATTGTTTGCAATAATGATGGATCGAATATTGGTCAGATTTGCCATGAGGTCAATATCGGCATTTTGTAGATTGTAACCTGTGCAATCTATACTTGGGTCAACCGCTGTGAGTAATGTGCTATCGGCAAAACCGTTGTTATTGAGGCAATTGTGAATGGTTCCTGTGTATTGTCCGACTGTTGTGTATTTACTTTCGGTGGCAAATGAATTTTTTGAGCTCCAAGAGCTATAGGCATTGCTTATGCTTGTTACATTGTTTGAATTGTTTGCTGCAATTGAACCCGCCAATGGTTTTGTGGGTTTGTTTGTTGTTTCATTTGTGCGTTTGTTAGTGCTCTTTTGGCTTGATGCTTGTGTGCTTTGGTTGCTTGTCGTTGATTGATAAACGGCTTGGACTTGTACGCTGTAATTGCCTGTTTCTTTGTCTTTAAATTTTATTCTTTGTTTCTTTTTTAGCTTGCCGTTTTTCTTATATTTGGCATCTTTTCGCAGTACTTCATAGGATGTACCATCTTTCGAAATGTAAATTAGGTAGTGCGATACTTGGTATTGGTCTCGTATACTTGCGGCAAGGGCTTTTGGTTTTTTCCATTTTATTTTTAAAACGCTGGGGTATTTGCCGTTGCTGTGCTTTTTGGCTTTGACTTTGATGTTACGTGGCTGGTTAAACTGTGCATCAGTGTTTTGGTTATCACCTTCGCAGTTACTGCATGAGCCTGACTCGACAAGGATTCCATCGGTTGGTGGTAATGGTTGTTGTAATTGCCATTGCGCTATACCTTCTTGTACTGTGCTCATATCAAGATAGCCTTTATCTTGAAGAACCTGTTGCAAGATTTCATTATAGGTGCTCGCAGGCATGTTATCTGGTGCTGATGCGTGAACGAATGAAACAGACATTAGTAAAACTAACAGAATAAATCTATTCTTCATGGGATTCCTCTTCTTTTTATCTGGTTGTTTAGTGAGTAATTTCGATGTATTGGAATGATAAATATGAAAAGAAATGTCCTTATTTTGGTCATTAGCTCTTTTAAATAAACACTTCCCACAAGGTTATTTAACTCTCAAGCAAGTATTTTTACTGGTTTTTTAGACAGATGAACAGTTTTTTGACAGGTGCCTATTAGTAATCAATACTTTTTTAACTCCTATATTATCATAGTTTACTTAAGTTTTTAAGAGCCTGAATTTTTAATTAAGCATAAAAAAACAATAAAAAGTGTCCCAACTGTTTAAAAAATAACACGAGAAAAAGAGGTACTCAAAGAGGATTATTA
>JALWML010000320.1 GCA_027083915.1 Lysobacterales bacterium
GTCGCAGGCACAACTGGCTTAGGCAGAGAACACTACAATGAATTGGAGAATGCTTCGGCGCAGATTCCGATATTATGGGCTTCAAATTTTGCCATTTCAATTAATTTGATTCGTCATTTATTGTCTAATTACACTAAATTACAAGAAACTCAGGTTAAAATTACTGAAATTCATCATATCCATAAAGCCGATAAGCCCTCAGGAACAGCCATTACTCTAGCAAAAACCATTAAACCACATGGTATGATTAAACGTATTGATGAGGATAATTATAGAATGGATGATATTGAAATTGTTTCCATTCGTGAGGGAGAAGTTGCAGGCATTCACACGATTGAATTAGATAATGAGGGTGAGAGTTTGACTATTTCACATTCAGCTAAAGATCCAAAGATCTTTGCACAAGGCGCACTTGATGTCGCCAAATGGTTGGTTGAAAAAGAGAAGGGCTTTTACACCATGACGGATTATATTGAGAGCTTATCATGACCAAAACTAAGGTCTTATTTGTCTGTATGGGTAATATCTGTCGATCTCCTTCAGCTCAAGGTGTGTTTGAAAAGTTGTTGCGTGACAAAGGTTTATCTCATTTATTTGAAGTGGATTCTGCTGGAACGCATAGTTATCATATTGGTGGGCGTCCTGATAATCGTTCTAGACATCACGCTCAAATAAGAGATGTTGACCTATCAAATCAAAGAGCGCGTAAAGTGATGCAGAAAGATTTTGAAAAATTTGACTACATAATTGCTATGGATGATGAAAATTTTAAGAATTTACTAAAAATTTGCCCTGGAGTAGACTTGGAGGTCAAATTATACTCCATGATGAGTTTTTCAGATAACAGTCATTACACAGAAATTCCCGATCCTTATTATGGCGGATTAAAGGGGTTTGATGTGGTTTTGGATTTACTGGAAGAAGCCTGTGAAGGTTTATTAAAAATTCTTTTGTAACTTTTGAGCAAATAGTGCGTTTTTAAAGTATTGAAAACACATACAGGAGATTTCACATGAAAAAAGCACAACAAATACTGCTAACAACTTTATTATTGACAACTCAATTTGCATTAGCACGAAGCGAAATTAGTTTTGAAAAAGAACTAAATTTAGGAGCTTCTGATAGCTCTAATATTTTCATCGACATTGGAGGGGGTTCTTTAAAATTACGTGGTGCTGATGTTGAAGAGATTAGTGTTGTAGCTAGAATCTATTCAAAAGAATACAGTAGCCTTGAAAAACTTAAAGCTATTTTTAATGATAAAATGGAATTGAGCTTGTCTCAAAAAAACTCTTCAGTTGTGTTGAAAGCATTAAATAAAAAGAGAATTTTTAGTTTCTCAAGCCCTAACATTGCAGTTGATCTGGATGTTGTTATCCCAAATCATTTTAAAGTGGAAATTGATGACGGTTCAGGAGCAATGACCATAGCAAATATCAATAATTCTCTAGAAATAGATGATGGTTCTGGCTCAATTACGATTAAAAATATTATTGGCAATGTTTTTATTGATGATGGTTCAGGAAATTCCAATTTAACAAATGTCGATGGAAATATTACTATTGACGATGGTTCAGGAACAATAAATATTGATTATGTCACCGGTGATGTGACTGTTGATGACGGTTCTGGCTCTATTATAATCAACAACTTACAAGGGCAATTCAATCTAGAAGATGATGGCAGTGGCAGTATACGAGTCAATGGAAAGAATTGGCACGAAGTGAGATAGTGCTCAATAATTAATGTTTTTATTGGATTAAATATCTTTAAAGATGATTTTGATTAAGTTATTTATTGCTAGTATCTATTTTGGGCTATAAAATTCAGTCTTTTACACACTAATAGACGGAAGCCAATTAAATGTCAGATGAAAATCATTTAATCACAGAAAGACGCCAAAAACTGCAAACCATTCGCGATGAAAAAGGTATTGCTTTTCCAAATGACTTTAGAAGAACGCATTTTGCGGATGAATTGCATGAAAAATATGATGCAATTGCCAAAGAAGAACTCGATCCACAAGGTATAGAGGTGGCTGTCGTTGGTCGTATGATGAGTAAACGTGAATTTGGTAAAGGTGGTTTTGCCGTTATTAAAGATGTAACGGGATCAATTCAACTCTTTGTGCAATTAAATGGTGTTGGTGAAGAAAGCTTTAATGAGTTTAAATCGTGGGATTTAGGTGATATTGTTGCAGCTAAAGGCGTAATGTTTAAAACCAAAACTGATGAACTGTCAGTTAAAGCACAAGAAATTCGTCTTGTTACTAAGTCATTACGACCATTGCCTGATAAATTTCATGGGCTCAGTGACCAAGAAACACGTTACCGTCAACGTTATGTTGATTTAATCATGAACCAAGAAAGCCGTGATACTTTTAAAATCAGATCAAAGATAATTACCCATATACGCAGTTATATGGAACAAAAAGACTTTATGGAAGTGGAAACTCCAATGATGCATTTAATTCCTGGAGGAGCAGCAGCTAAGCCGTTTGAGACACATCATAATGCATTAAACTTACCTCTTTATTTACGTATTGCTCCAGAGTTATTCCTTAAGCGTTTGGTTGTTGGTGGATTTGAAAAAGTCTATGAAATCAACCGCAACTTCCGAAACGAGGGTGTCTCAACTAAGCACAATCCTGAATTCACTATGATGGAATTTTATTGGGCGTATGCGGATTACACTGAATTAATGGATTTAACTGAAGAATTATTCAAACAACTAGCTGAAATTTCTACAGGCAATTCATTGGTGAAATACCAAGACCATGAAATAGAATTTGGTCAACCTTTTGAACGCATTAGCATGAAAGATGTGGTTAAGAAATATAACCCAGAGATTTCAGAACAAGATTGCGAAAGTCGCGAAGCACTTGCAGTGCATTGTAAGCGCCTTGGTATTCATATTGAAGACAATTGGGGGCAGGGCAAGTTGTTAACAGAATTATTTGATGAAACGGCTGAACATAAATTAATTCAACCGACTTTTATTATTGAATACCCAACAGAAATTTCACCACTTTCTCGCCGCAATGATGAAAATCCAAATTACACCGATAGATTTGAATTATTTATTGCAGGCAATGAAATTGCCAATGGTTTTTCAGAGTTAAATGACCCAGAAGATCAAGAACAACGTTTTAAAGATCAAGTGGCTAATATGGAAGCAGGCGATGATGAAGCCATGCACTTTGATGCAGACTATATTCGCGCTTTAGAATACGGCATGCCGCCAACAGCAGGTGAAGGCATTGGAATTGATAGATTAGTGATGCTTTTCACAGATTCACCATCTATACGTGACGTATTATTGTTTCCTTATATGCGCCCAGAAGCTTAAAAGCAAAATTTTTCAGAGTAAAACCCACAATATTAGATTTAATTTTGAGTTTTACTCTTACTTTTGTATGGAATTAGCATAAAATTAAAAAATAAATTTAATTTGTGAAGGAAAAGATTAAACAATGACAATTGATAGTAAAATTAGGTACGCACGCAAACCCATAACTTCTTCTTGTTTGTTAGTTAAACAAGGGCAATCAATAATCATGGAAGTTAAAAACATCTCAGCCTCTGGAATACTGCTAAGCTATGATGAACACACAGAAATCCGATTGCAGGAAGGTGATTTTTGTGTGCTAGAAATTATTTTGAATGATGATTTTAATCTGCATGTAGAAGCTGAAGTTACTCGGCTTTTGGATGATTCAGTTGGCATGCGTTTTATCAAGATTCCTGAAGAAAAGCAAATTCCATTATGGGAGCTCTTGGGCGAACACGTAGATAAAATAGAAAAATAAACCCGTTTTGTCCTTACCTGAAATCATTACATTTATCTTTACCTCTGTGGTTTTGGCATTTACACCAGGACCTGATAATATCTTTGTTATTGTCACAAGCCTGAGTCAAGGCTTTAAAACTGCTTTTAAATTTATAGCCGGTCTTTGTACAGGAATAATCCTTCATACTTTTTTAATTGTCGTCGGTATTTCAACACTTGTCAGTCAGTCACAGTATGGACTATTGGCTC
>JALWML010000321.1 GCA_027083915.1 Lysobacterales bacterium
GATACCTGAAAGCTTATCAGATTTACCAATGACATCTTCGATTTTGCAATCCAATGATTCAACAATTTGCTCAACCAACCCATAAGCCTCCGGGTGCACAGCTGATGCATCAAGTGGTTGTTTGCTATTACGTATGCGTAAAAACCCAGCACATTGGGTAAACATTTTATCGCCCAAGCGTTTAACCTTGAGTAATTGTTTGCGGTTGTCAAAACGACCATTTTCATCGCGGTAGTTGATGATTTCTTGCGCCACAGATTCGGAAATTCCTGCAACATATTTCAGCAATGCAGGAGATGCCATATTAACATCCACTCCAACCGAGTTTACACAATCCTCTACGGTATCGCCTAAAGCTTTGTTTAGTTGTACTTGATTAACATCGTGTTGGTATTGCCCAACACCAATGGCTTTGGGTTCAATTTTAACCAACTCTGCCAAAGGGTCTTGCAAACGTCTAGCGATTGAAACTGAACCACGGTAAGTCACATCCAAATCAGGAAATTCTTTAGCCGCAGCCTCTGATGCAGAATAAACCGAAGCACCTGCTTCTGAGACCATGATTTTTTGCGCTTTGATGTCTTTAAAATCGGACAACAATTCAGCAGCTAATTGATCAGTTTCACGCGAGGCTGTGCCATTACCAATACTGATTAACTCAATATTGTGTTTCATGCATAAGGCTGCCAAGACATGTTTGGATTTGTCCCATTGTTTTTGTGGTGCGTGTGGATAGATAACTGCCGTGTCAGTTAGCTTACCTGTTTTATCAACGACAACCACCTTAACTCCTGTGCGAAAACCTGGATCTAAACCCAATGTTGCTTTACCACCAGCAGGAGCTGCTAACAGTATATCTTTCATGTTGCGAGTAAAAACCTTAATCGCTTCGGTATCCGCTGTTTCTCGTGCTTGGTTTGTCAACTGTAAGGAAAGTCTGACATGCAGTTTGGCAATCCACGCCAGCTGTATTGTTCTCAATAACCAAGCTGAGCTTTCCACATCCCAACCAAGACGGTTTATTATTCGTCCAATGGCTGGATGTTGTTGCCCATCTTCAACATCGACATCAATTTTTAGACTCAATAATCCTTCATTACGTCCACGTAAAATTGCCAACATGCGGTGTGATGGGATTTTGTTGATTTTCTCTGAAAAGTCAAAATAGTCTTTAAATTTTGCCGCCTCTGATTCTTTTGATTTAACCAAACTTGAAGAAATAAGTGCGTTATCCCACAACCAATCACGCAGTTGTTGGATTAAATCGGCATCTTCGGCTATGTCTTCCAAGGCAATTTGACGTGCACCGTCTAATGCATCATCGGTTGTTTTGACTTCATCATTAATATATTTTTGTGCCAGTTCATTTATATCTGCACTAGGGTTTTTGATTAAATCATCAAGTAATGGCTCTAAACCATTTTTTCGTGCAATTTGAGCTTTGGTTTGGCGTTTTTTCTTAAACGGCAAATACAAATCTTCCAAACGTGTCTTGGTATCTGCACTCATAATGGCAGCTTTGAGTTCGTCCGTTAGTTTACCTTGTTCCTTAATGGCATCAATAACTGTTAAGCGTCTATCATCCAATTCACGCAAATAGGTTAATTTTTCATCCAAAAGTCGCAATTGCGAATCATCCAAACCACCAGTAACTTCTTTGCGGTAACGCGAGATAAAGGGAACGGTATCACCATCATCCAATAATCCAATAGCGGCAGTGACTTGTTGTGGTTGGGCATTAATGGCTTGTGCGATAATTTGAGCGTGATTCATATTTTCCATTTATAATTCAAAGGGGATGAATTATAAATAAGTTACACTTGGATTGGTAGAATAAGTTTTTAATGAAGTGGTTTTTATCTCGCAGCAGCGCAGAGAACGCAACGGAAGATCAAAAGATTTTTTTGTCCGCAGAGAACGCGGATTAACGCAAATCAAAACAACTTAATTTATTATATTTTAATAAAGTGGAGAGCTAGAATTATTGTTTACCTTTTTAACTAAATTTTTAAAGTCATCAGTTCTTGGATCAGGGCAGTTCATAATTGCCTTTATGACTTCATTGGGAATTTGATAGTTGTGTTCTTCAATATAATGGTCAACTCTTCCTGGTATCACGTATACATTTTTCTCATCGGGAACAAATAAATTTACATGGGAGTGATATAGAGTAGCATCATGATTAATATCTAACTTACAAAGAGAACATTCATGATAACCACGAAACAAGATTGAAGGAAATTTTTCTGAAAAGGCAAACCGAAGAAAAGCTATTCGATCTCTTAAATCAAAAGGAAAATTACTACCTTTTGTATAGTTCTTGCCTTTTTCAAGCCAACCAATTGTTAATAAAGGACAATTCCAATTGTTATAGTCAAATGCACCATCGTGATAATTGCATAGTTCCATGTCATAATAATGTGTCATAAAAAGCTATTTTAGGATTTTGGCAATACCCAATCAGGGCGTGGAAAGTGGCAGGTGTAGCCATTGGGAATACGTTCTAAATAATCTTGGTGTTCAATTTCGGCTTCCCAAAAATCACTGGCTTTTGTTACCTTAGTCACCGCAGGTGCTGGCCACAATCCAGATTTATTGACATCATCAATGGTTTTGAGTGCCATGTCTTTTTGCGCATCTGATGTATAAAATATTTCAGAGCGGTACGAGGCTCCGACATCATTGCCTTGCCGATTATCTGTAGATGGATCATGAATTTGAAAAAAGTAGGCTAAAATATCTCGAAAACTAATGACCTCATTATCAAATACAACTTCTAAGGCTTCAGCGTGAGTGCCATGATTTTGGTAGGTTGCATTGGGGACGTCACCACCGGTGTAACCCACACGAGTAGATTGAACTCCATCTAATTTTCGGATTAAATCTTGCATGCCCCAAAAACAGCCTCCTGCTAAGATTGCTTTTTCTTGCGCCATTATTGTACTTCCTCTACTTGATTAATATAGTCACCATAACCTTCGTCTTGCATATTTTCAAGCGCAATAAAACGCAAAGAAGCAGAATTAATGCAATATCGTAAACCGCCTGATTCTTTAGGCCCGTCCTCAAATACATGCCCTAAGTGACTGTCACCATGAGTTGAACGGACTTCAGTTCGAATCATACCATGCGATGAATCTTTAATTTCATTAATAAAACCTGTAACAATTGGCTTACTAAAACTTGGCCAACCACAGCCAGAGTCAAACTTACTACTGGATGCAAATAGCGGTTCACCCGAAACAATATCCACGTAAATTCCAACGGCATTATTATGTAAATACTCACCCGTTCCTGGGTGCTCAGTACCATTTTCTTGAGTCACACGGTATTGTTCTGGGTTGAGTTGTGAAACTTTATTATTATCTTTTTTATACATTGTTAAAATCAGTTATAAGCCAGTGATCTTTCATGATAAACTATTCAACTTCAATACCTCAACTAATCAGCCCATTGGAAAATAAAAAACAAATAAATATCCAGTTTTTAAGAGCATTTGCCGCTTTATTGGTTGTTTTCTATCACACGGCAGATCACTTTTTTGCTGCCGGAGGAGGTCAATCAGGCAATGTTTTTAGTTTGACTAAATTATTTGGATTTATTGGTGTTGATATTTTCTTTGTTATTAGTGGTTATATCATATGGGTAAGTACAAGTAACTACCACAACCTTAGTGGCTTTTTTTCTTTTCTATATAACAGAATAACGCGTATCTTTTTAGGTTATTGGCCATATTTTATTTTGCTGTATATTGTCTTATCAATCTATGACCCTCTGAGTATTCAACGATTGTCAACCAATGCTTCCTTTTTCCTTCTGCAACCCTCTGTAGATTTATCTTTTCTAGCTGTTGCTTGGACATTACAGTTTGAATTGTATTTCTATTTTGTATTTTCCATTCCCCAAATCCCGATATAGAAACATAAACTCGCATCAAAAACATTATTTTGGGTGGTTAGACCTTGTTTGTGCTTAAACCTGGAAGCTAGGTTTATGCAATTGCACGCGCTTACCTAATTTTTTCAAGA
>JALWML010000322.1 GCA_027083915.1 Lysobacterales bacterium
CTCCATATAACGAGTGATGCTTATACACATTTTTAAACAACACTTTGTCATTACGATGAGGAACAACGCGTCAATCTCCCAAAGTAGACGTAATCCAAAAAAGATTGCCACGTCGTTCCTCCTCGCAATGACGCACTATTTTTAGAAATAAAATTGTGTTGTTGTTATTTACGCAGTTTTTGTCGTTTAGATTGGGTTAGTAGTGCCACAAGGTCAAGCTAAACAAAATACGAGTTTATGTATTATAAATGAGCGATTTTTTGAGATTGAGGTTATGCCATTTATTTATAGCATTAATTTTGTGGTTAGAGTGCTTTATATTTGTCTTTAAATTTTCTTAAAAAAATATGCGCATATATGCCAATATGTAATTATTTTTTTAAGGGAATTTAAAGTCAAAAGTGTACTATACTAGCCTTTGTTTTTGTCGTTTAGATTGGGTTAGTAGTGCCACAAGGTCAAGCTAAACAAAATACGAGTTTATGTATTATAAATGAGTGATTTTTTTAGATTGAAATTGTATTGATGTTATTTACGCAGTTTTTGTCGTTTAGATTGGGTTAGTAGTGCCACAAGGTCAAGCTAAACAAAATACGAGTTTATGTATTATAAATGAGTGATTTTTTTAGATTGAGATTGTGGTGCTAATGACCCAATATCAACGACAAAAATTTGGTGGGCTCGGGCAGGATCGAACTGCCGACCCCCTCGATGTCAACGAGGTGCTCTCCCCCTGAGCTACGAGCCCCAATCTGAATTGGTAATTGATTGTAATGCCTTAAAGTAAAAACAAAACAACCCCGAAATCAAGGGATGATTTCGAGGTTGCGTATATTAGCTTTATGAATTTAATAATTCAAGTTATTTGTTATATTTGAGTGTTTTGTTTCGTTTATGCCTCACAATTTTCATTTCAATATCTTGTTGACTTTCTGCTTTCAATAAAGCTTTAATAACATCCTTTGGTGATTTTACTTGAGTGCCATTAACTTGCTTAATGACATCACCTTCTTCAAGAGCAAAGGCATTATTTTGATCAATCCCTAACACCAAAACGCCTCCTTTAGTTTTAAAATAAGACGATAATCCATCACTTAGCGTTGAAAATTGATGATTCTTTCCTAATAAATCAGATGTGCTTTCTCCTTGTGCTATATAAACTTTTAGGTCACTTAAATTTTCAGGGAAAATCATATTAATATCATCTTCATTAAAGTTAAAATCGTTGTCATTGTCAGACACCATTACTGATATTGTTTTTGACAAATCATCTAAGTCATTACTTTTAAGCATTAATACCTTGCTACCTTTTGTTCCACTCATCACAACATCTGATGAGTCATTTTTACGTGCCTCAACTGCAACAGTTTGAACTTGATCATCGCGAATAAACTCTAAATCAACAATTTCACCAACTTGCCATTGAGTCAACTTTATTATTTCTTGAACATCTTCTATTTTATGAGTCAGATCAATATCACCCATTTTGGTAATGACATCTCCTGCACGAATACCTGCCTCATCTGCTCCAGAACCTGCTATAACTGAGATAACATGCCATCCATCATCCTTAATATTAGCCATAAAACCCATCGTCGCACTATTGTTTGAATCAAAGTGCAACTCTTTGGCAATGATTTCAATTTGTTCATCAACTGAGTTATCTTCGTCATCAGTCTTAATAAAAATCATTTTCTTTGTCATTTCACCATCTTTTGGGTGTAAATCAAAAGTGTGCATTTTACCAGTGGCTTCCAATTCTTCTATTTCTTCAGGAGTTAGTTCTACGCCATTCATTACAACTGTTTTGGTTACTTCATCACCGTCAGTATTAATTGTGACCTCTATGTTATCAGAACTTACATTTGCTCCATCAAGAGCAAGCGTCATGGTATCGCCTATTTTGGCATCAATTCCATCAAGATGAATTATTTTCACATTCTCATCTGCTTCTAGTTGTGCTATGCCAGCCTCATCGAGTTCAACACCATTGACTGTGACGTGTTTACTGATAACACCATTATTATCATCGACTGTGACTTTAATGTTTTTATGATCTTGTGCACTTGTTGCAGCACTTAATGCTGTTAATAATATTGCACTGAGTATTTTTAGTTTAAATTTCATATTCTTTACCTGTTAAATTATGTAGGGTTTAATTTTTTGATAGTTAGGGTTTTGGTTTATTTTTCGCTGCAACAACACCAAGTTACCTAATAAATCGACTTTTGCTGCCATAAGTTCTGACAGTATTTTTTTATCTCTTGTCTGTTCAATATCCTTATCAAGTTTTTCTAGCCACAGCTCCATGTTGGCTATTTTTTCTGTTATAACGGATCCTGCTAATGTGTATTGTGGTGTTTCATTTGCTACAAGTTGTTCAAGAACCAACGTTCTCTTAGCTAATTGTTCAATAAGATAGTCCTTTTTATCAAGACTCTGCTGCTGATTAAAAAACACCAAAACCATTAATAAAACAGCTGCAAGTGAAGCAATTGATATAAAACGGTGCTTTCTTATGTAGCTTTGCTTGTGTAAACCAGATTGTATACCTGAGAATAAATCTTCAGGCAACTGTTGCTGGGGTAGGTTTTTTAATTGTTGAGTTAAGTTCATTTCATTTGACGGCTTCATAACCACCACCTTGTTGAGTTAGAAAAGATTGCGCTAAGGATTTAGCTCGCGATAAGTGAGTTTTGGAAAAACTAATGGTTTTACCGTATATCTCTGCTATTTCTTGGTGAGACATTCCCTCCACTTCGAATAACCATAAAATAGTTCGTGATACTGTGGGCAAACGACTTAGTGCGTATTCCAAACTAGATGTGATTTCAACTGGGTTTGTAGTTATTGTTTTTTCTTTAAAATTTATATTGGTAATCAATTTAGCATTTTTTTTAATTAAACTTAATGACATATTGATTGTTATCTTTCGCATCCAAATTCCAAACGAATCAGTTGACTTACATTGATGTAATTTTGAAAAAACTTTTATAAGAACTTCTTGAGTAACATCTAAAGCATCAGCTTCACTATTTAAAATTCGCAAAGCTAAGTTATAAATTGATTGACTGTATAAGTCATAAATTTTTCTCTGAGCATAAGTTTTATTCTTCTTAGCTGCATTAAAGGTTAATTCATCAATTGTTAGTTTAAAATAGCTCACACTTTTTAGTCATTTCATTATTATTCACTCTATAAGACTACTGAAATTATAAATAGTCGCAAGAAAATTTATTTTTAATTTTAAATTTTTAAATATTGCTTTTAAAATTCCTACTTAGTATGCTATTGTTTATCTAATAGCACTGTATGAATAAGCCAATATAAGTGAGACATTTATAAACTTACAAAGGATTTGGTTAATGGTGAGTGATAAAGATTACATCTTTTTTGCCTGTTAAACTATTTATGCAAGCTTTATTTAGTGTGGGGAATAACACTTAATAATAGCTTTACTTCATTAGACTACCCATCCCACACACACATGTCTAATGAAGTTTTGAGTGAAGCCAGGGTTTTCCCTGGCTTTACTTTTGTGTGAATCCTTCTACTTTCAAATTAGTCTAAATGCGACAAAATTATAATTTTTATCAACTTATCACTTTAATCCTATCCATTCTTGTTATGGATTATTGTTTGCTTTGGACTTTTCATGATTTTAAGATAGAACCATACCCAAATAATGAAATTTATATTTTAGGACTGACCTATCTAATCATCATAACAGTCTCAGCTTTTGTTGCGGAAAACACTAGCTTAAAAATTATTCACGCTGTAATGGGCTTCAGTAGGACTAGTTCAAAAGCCATTATGATTGCTTTACTCATCGGTATTTTGCTTTGGATAAGCGATTATCTCTACCAAGTTTATTTTCTACAAAATGACCTTTCTCAGGATGCAAAACTATGGTTAACACGTCATAACGAGCAAATCATTACTTTTATTTCTATGGTTGTTTTAGCTCCAATAGTAGAAGAAATAATACTAAGAGGTATTTTTTTACAGTCTTTGAACCG
>JALWML010000323.1 GCA_027083915.1 Lysobacterales bacterium
GACATAATCTCATAGACGAGCCTTATTAAAATAAATAATCCAACCATAAGGAATTCCTTATTACTCATATCTAATGGAAGAAAGCCAATTAACAAAAATACAATTAATCCAAGAATAAAATAATCAATAAAAAATGCCCACGCTCTTTTAAAGATACTCGTTTGAGATTCGATAAGGTTTTTAAATTTTCTATCGGTATCGAAATAATAGAAAGTTACTCTGAAATAATGTTCAGGGAAGTATTCTTGATAATCTTGCCATTGATACGACCAATCAAAGACGTAATTAAAATACTTTAAAACTTCAGATGAGATTAAAAGAGTTTTGTTTCTTTTTGCTTGAAAAACATTATATTCCGCAACCTTTTTAAAAACTTCTCTTGCCACTTGGGGTTTGAGGGTTAAATCATCAATTTTGTAATAGTCTTCAATAAACTTCCAGTTATTAAGTTTGGATTTGATTACTAAAGGCGCAAAGGCCATTTGGTGCAGTTGTTTAAAAAGGTTTTCAATTAATTGCTCTTGCTCGTTTTGTTCAGCAAGCACCTCGTTATCCATCGCTGGCGACTGTTGTAATGAGAAGGATTCTTCAGCTTCTTGCCATTCTTCTTTTAATTCTTGTTGTGGTTCTGATTGTTCAATAGCAACAGCAGTTTGTTGCTCTTGCCACAGTCGCATCGACAATGCCATTTTATAAGCTGTTTGAATCTCCTGAAATTTCTCAGGGTGTTCATCAGGTTTGTATTGCTTAATTAAAACCGCATAGGCTTTTTTGATGAGTTTTTTGTCATCAGTTGATTCGATATTGAGGGTTTTCCAAGGGTTCATTAGTTATCAAAAATTGGTTTTTCTTCTGGATATTTATGCAATGTGGTTATCTTTGCAATAACTTCGTGTAAGAATTTTTTGTAAAACAATAAACTGATTAAATTCAATGCAATGATAAAGGCAAATGCAGAGAGCCATATTGTGTAGTTAATGTATTGGTCAAAAACTAAGATTTTATAGTTGAGAAAACGCTCAAAAAAGTAAGCATAGATGGGAAAGAGTGTCATGTTAATAATTAAATGCTTTAATATTATTTGCAATACAGAGGCACTTTGTTTTTCATGGTTGACAATAAAGGCATCATGGCTTAACTTTCCAAGGCTTGCTTGAAATAGAAGCTCAAAAACTAGGCGTTGTCCAACAAAAATATAAAATGCATGTTTTACAAATTCGAAACCAGCAGGGCCTCCTGAAAAGAACATCCAAAAATATGAAATAACTAAAGAGCTTGTTATATCAGTTGCAACGCATTTAAACCATCCTTCAATATCAATTTTATCAATTAAAAAGGCGGGTTCATCACTCATTGTTTGTACTAATACAGACTCAATTTCTGTTTGTGAAAATATAGTTTGGTATTTTTGCCATTGTTCACTCCAATCAAAAATATCATTCATGTATTTTAAAACTCGAATGGGAATTCTTGCCTGTACCTTTTTGTTTATGTCATGTTGTCTTATAGTTGCTACAAGCCTAAAAGCTTCAATTGCTGTTTGTTGTTTAAGGTTTATGTCATAAATACTTCGATAACTTTTTATGAAATACCAGTTGTTAATGCTTTGAGAATTGGCAGAATGAGCAACATCTTCTATTCCCTTAAGTATTTTTTTCGACATTTCTATTTCATTTCTATCTATTTCACCCTCTTTTAAAATAGTTTCATGACTTATATTATCAGTGATATCTATTTTAAGGTTGTTGTTTGGTTGTACTAATGTGGTTTGCAACAGAGAAAGTGCGTATTTATAAGCCTCTTGAATCTCCTGAAATTTCTCAGGGTTTTCATCAGGTTTATATTGCTTGATTAATGCCGCATAGGCTTTTTTGATGGTTTTTTTGTCATCGGTTGCTTCAATTTCAAGCACATTCCATGGGTATTGGTCTTCTTGGGGCATTAATCAAACCATCCGTTGGTTTCAAAATCGGCTAAGAAGTCGTTAAAATCTTTGGCTACGCGTTCGATTTCTTTGGGGTCTTGGCGTTCTAAAACGGCTTCAAACTGACTTAAGGCATTGGTGATGGCTGCGCGGTCTTGTTCGAGTGAGTTTTCATAAATGCTTTCAGCACGCATAATAAGTTCGGCTATTTTTTCGTCTTCGCGTGGGTGCACTTTGAGTTTAGCTAGTTTGTCTTTGGAGGCTTGGATTTCAGCCTCAGATAATTCGCCAGGGGCATTGTTGATGGTGATTTGTTTCGCCTCACCTGTGCTTGGAACATGCGCATCGACATCGAGTAAGCCGTTAATGTCATAACTAAAGCGTAGTTCTACCATTTCTTGCCCTGCTTTGGCTTTAGGTACATTGACGGTGATTTCACCCAGTTTGATGTTGTTTTTGACTAAGCGAGATTCACCTTGGTAGATTTCCATTTGTACTTGTTTTTGGTTGTTACGAACCGTAATATATGTCTTGACACGGCTAGCTGGTACGGTGGTGTTGCGTTCGATAATTGGGTCAAATAATAAGCCTTGAGAATTGTAAACATCATTGTCATTAACCACGCCTGTACCCAATGTGTAAGGGCTAACATCAGTAAGTACAATATCACCTAAATCTTTATCTTTGGCTTTTAAACCTGCTTGTATTGCTGCGCCAACGGCAATGGTTAAGTCAGGGTCTATGTCGGTGCGTGGTATTTTTTTGAACATCCGTGTGACCATGGTTTTGATAAATCCCATGCGTGAGGCACCACCGACAAGGATAATTTCATCAATTTCGGCAGGTTCTAAGCCAGAATCACGTAAACACCGTTCGATAGGTTTAGAAATTTTTTGCAATAATTTTTCGCACGCTTGTTTGTATTCATCAAAAGTAATCTCAACTTTGTCGGCTTTTACCTCCAAAAATGGTTCGATAACTAAAGGGCGATTAGTTGAAATTTCCCGTTTGTATTGTTCGATGGAGTAATACAGTTTTTGTTTGGCTTTTTGGTTGAGTTGTTTGCTGCGAATGCGCGCTTTTGTTAAGTATAATTCAATGAGGGTATTGGTGAAATCTTCACCGCCCAAAAAGTTATCGCCACCTGATGCTTTGACCTCAAGTACGCCATCAAAATATTCCATGATGGAAACATCAAATGTGCCACCGCCTAAATCGACAATCATAAAATCGGTGTATTCGGGCTTGTCTTGCAAGCCATAAGCAATGGCTGCGGCGGTTGGCTCGTTAATGAGTTTGTCCACTTTTAAGCCTGCTAACTCTGCGGCTTGTTTGGTGGCACTGCGTTGAATATTGTTGAAATAAGCTGGCACAGAAATAATCACTTCGGTAATTTTTTCACCTAAAAAGTTCTCAGCATCTTCGACTAAATGTTTGATGATAAGGGATGATAATTCCACAGGCGTATAAAGTTGCCCATGAAATTTGTAGGTTTTATCCGAACCCATATAACGCTTAAAAGCCTTAACGGTTTCTTTTGGATACAAAGCAGCGCGTGTTTTAGCACTTTGTCCGATATGGATTTTACCGTCTTTTTCAAAGCTCACCACAGAGGGAGTCATGTAATCGCCAAAACGATTGGGAATAAGTTGTGATTTTCCGTCTTTAAAAACAGCACAAACACTATTGGTTGTGCCGAGGTCAATTCCTAGTATCATATTATTTAGTGTTGATAAATAATAATACTATACCTTATAAACAGCTTTTTTGGAATGGTTTAATTAGACAAAATATTGGAATAAATGGTGGGCCCGCCCCGACTTGAACGGGGGACCTGCCGATTATGAGTCGGATGCTCTAACCAACTGAGCTACGGGCCCTTTTTATGCTTTACATAAATGAGGATGCGTAGTATAACGCTTTGTTTTGTAAAATGCATAATATTTTTTGTGTTTTAAAGGGATTTGTATAGTAGGTGTAAGCTTTGGATATGTTGGTGAAGATGTTCTAAGTCTTTTTCATTGTTAATGATGTCATCAGCAATGGCAAAGCGTTGTTGGCGAGAGCATTGACTGTCTAACAT
>JALWML010000324.1 GCA_027083915.1 Lysobacterales bacterium
GTATATTGTCATCCTCGCGAACGCGGGGATCCAGTATTTAGAACTCGATGATAGTTTTTTCAATATTTTTGTTATTATCGAGTATTTCTGGATTCCCATTTTCATGGGAATGACAGAGTATTAAAAAATTAAATCTTTTAATTGCAAGATGTTAATTCTTAAGTAAACCCATCTTGCGATGTTAAAGGGGCAGTAGTGATTTATTTTACTTCATATTGTTGTAGTCTCTGTCTTTGTGTTGATAGTCAGATTAAATTAAACAAGGAGCACACCTAGGTGCTCCACTACATTAAATAGAAAGAAAGTTATGAAAAAACTAACCGATTTAAAAGTACGTTTTGTAGGAGCTGGCAATATGGCAGCAAGTTTGATTGGTGGTTTGATTAAACGTGGGTTTTTGCCATCACAAATATCAGCCAGTGACCCAGGTCATCATCAACGGCAATTATTAACTGAAAAATTTGGTGTGCATACTTATCAAGGCAATAATGAACATTTTGGGATACCTGATGTGGTCATTTTGGCTGTTAAGCCTCAAATTATGAAAACTGTTGCCCAAGACATTAAGGATAGTGTGTTAGAAACAGGGGCTTTAGTTATTTCAATAGCAGCAGGAATTAAGATAGAGCATTTGGAAAAGTGGTTGTCCGAAGAAGTCTCAATTGTACGCACCATGCCCAATACACCCGCTTTAATTGGAGAAGGTGCAACCGGTTTATTTGCGAATAATAAAGTCAACAAAGAACAAAGACACTTAACTGAGGGCATTATGGATTCGGTTGGTATATCCCATTGGGTGGACGAAGAATTTAAAATTGATATTGTTACCGCATTATCAGGCAGTGGCCCAGCTTATTTCTTTTTGTTTATGGAATATATGCAAAAAGCAGCAATTGAATTGGGATTAAAACCAGAAGTTGCTGCCAAACTAGTGGAGCAAACAGCGCTTGGTTCTGCCATATTGGCACAACGCAGTGCTGATGATATTAGTGTGTTACGTGAAAAAGTTACCTCACCAAAAGGCACAACAGAAGCTGCGCTTATTTCTTTTAATAATAATCACTTAGAAGAAACAATTAAACAAGCTATTAAAGCTGCAAATGATCGTTCCGTGCAGCTTTCCAAGGATTATTCGTGAACGTACATTTAGCAATTTACGATAGAAAAAATGCAGGAATCGCAAGTGCTGCTTTGCATTTAAAATGCGATAAAGTTATTCTGTTGCACCGAAAAGAACACGATGTAGAAGGCATTAAATCGGTTTTGGTAAACCGTGGTATAAAATGTACAAGCCAAATGGTATCCTTTGATCCAGCTCAAATCCGTACTATTTTAAAACATATTTTGAGTGATAATGCGCAACATGAACTAACTTTTAATGCATCCTCTGGCTACCGCATGATGGTATTAGTCTCGCTGGAATATTTGACCTCAAAAAATAAGAATGCTTTTGTTGTTGATAAGTTTACTAATCAATTGCATTGGTTACACCCAAGTGCAAACCCTTCACAAACATTAAAAACACAGTTAAAAATACACGAATACATCAAATTCACTTCATCACAAGTGTTGAGTAAAGGTCAAACCCATCAAGAACCCAAAGAAAGACGTGCTTTGACACAATGGTTGATTCAAAACATTGAAACATTTGGAGGTTCTTTAGCTGCGATGAACCACATTGCAATGCGGGCAGATATCTCTCTCAAATTTCGCCTCGATAGAAACTACCACCGAAAACCACACTTAAACGATATACTCAATAAATTCGAAGATGTGGGTTTATTACGTGTTAAGAATAATATTGTCTATTTTAAAGACGAAGAAAGTCGCTTTTATGCTAACGGTGGGTGGTTGGAAAACCATGTATTCAGTCTGCTCTATGATATGCGTAGTGAAAATTCAGCCATTAGTGATTTAGCCAAGGGCATGGAAGTCGTACGAGCCCAAGGCAGAGTTAAAAACGAAATTGATGTCATTTGCATGGCGCATAATCGCTTGCATTTGATTGAATGTAAAACCCGAAAGTTCACTAAACATGCCGATGCCAATACACCAGGTGCAGCCGCAATTTACCGTTTAGATACCTTAAAAGAAACATTGGGAGGTAATTCTGGTAAAGCGATGTTAGTCAGTTACCAAAAACTTAGCCGTTACACCGAACAACGCGCCAAAGATTTGGGTTTATTCTGTTGCTCTCATCGACAACTTAAGGATTTAAAAACTCATTTAACGCAATACATAGAATCGAAAAGTTAAACAAAATTCCTTAAAGCGGTTTAAAAGTGTTACGAGGTAACGTTTTTTGGTTCGACTTGTCCATAAGCGGCTCACACTTTTTCATTGTGGACAAACTACGCACGGCTAATTGTTGATACAAAGCAGTTCCTTCTGACTTCCAATTGATTTCTTTATCAGTCACATCTCGTTTAACAACAGCAGGAATTCCAGCGATAATAGAACGATTAGGCGCAACGAAATTTGGTTTAATATAACTCAAAGCCGCAATCATGCATTCATCACCAATCACGGCCTTATCCATAATGACGCATTGAATACCAACCATGGTATTTTTGCCAATCGTACAACCGTGAATAACAGCACCGTGTGAAATATGGGCATTTTCTTTAAGCAAAGTGATTCCATTTGGAAAGCCATGAGCCACACACATATCTTGAAAATTCACACCGTTTTCTAGGATAATAGTACCAAAATCTCCACGAATACTGGCATTGGGACCGATGTAGCAGTTTTTGCCGATTTGTACTGAACCGATAACGACCGCAGTTGGGTGTACAAAGCTTGAAGGGTGAATGACTGGTTTGACACCATCAATTTCATAGATATTTTTCATGGCAACCATTATAATGTTAGACTACGAAAATAACAAATTCAAAGCATATGACAAATCAAACTTACCAAACCTTTAACTTTAGCATAGAAAATAACATTGCACGGGTCGAACTCAATCGACCAGATAAGCTCAATGCTTTTTCAAAAACCATGCACGATGAATTTTACAGTATATTAAAATCATTGACTCAAATGGATGATTTGCGTTGTGTGTTGATAACAGGAGCAGGGCGTGGATTTTGTGCGGGGCAAGACTTGGGAGAGCGCAAAGGTGATAAAGCCATGGACTTGGGTGAAACCCTAGAAAAAGGCTACAACACCAACTTGCGCATACTCAAATCCATTCGAGTACCAATTGTTTGTGCAGTCAATGGAGTTGCTGCCGGAGCTGGAGCTAATATTGCCTTAAACTGTGATATTGTTATTGCTACCGAATCGGCAAAATTTATTCAATCTTTTTCCCAAGTCGGTTTAGTGCCTGACTGTAATGGTTCATGGATATTACCAAAACTTGTTGGTTTAGCACGAGCCAAAGCCATAACCATGTTAGCCGAACCAGTTAGTGCAAAAAAAGCTGAAGAATGGGGCATGATTTATAAAAGTGTTGCTGATGATGATTTTCACAGTGAAGTAGATAAGTTAGTCCAAACCATTGCACAACGCCCAACCCTAGCATTAGCTAACACCAAAGAATTACTCGAAAAATCATACGCATGCACCTATGACGAACAATTAGACAATGAACGCGATGTACAACGCTTGATGGGGTTAACCCATGATTTTAAAGAAGGGGTACAAGCTTTCGCAGAAAAAAGAAAACCAAATTTTAAAGGTTCATAATGCTATCAAAAATCAAAAATGTAGCCGTCATCGGTGCTGGCACCATGGGTATAGGTATTGCCGAAGTCGCAGCGAGTTGCAAACAAAAAGTTAAAGTTTTTGACCTTAATTACGAATTTGCCAAACAAGCCAAACAAACCATGGCGAAGCGTTTAGAATCTCGTGTCCAACGTAGAAAAATAACTGCAGAATTTAGACAGCAGTTGTTGGATAATATCGAAATTATTACCGAATTAGACGAATTAACCGATAGTGATTTAGTGATAGAAGCCATAATTGAAAACCTTGAGGTTAAACAAAAACTCTTCAAACAAC
>JALWML010000325.1:0-1037 GCA_027083915.1 Lysobacterales bacterium
GGTTTGCTTGTTTAATTATTGATTTTGTTTGTGCGTCATCCTGACAACCTGTTGAAAGAATAAGTAAAGAAACAATAAAAATAATCTTTAAAGGCAAGATTTGACTAAAAGAATTAAACATAAGTACATAAAGTTAGTTGAGTGAATAAAGGCATTGATTTTTTATTTGTGATGACTATCTTTCTTATAGATTAATACCTGAGCTGGGGAGTCATTTGTTTTATACCCACGATACATACCAGCCGTGTTAAATGTCATGACTATATTGCCATTTTTATCTAAGCCGATAATTCCGCCATCACCGCCTGCTTTTATCAATTCATCATTGATGACTTCATCGGCAGCTTTATTGAGTGAAATATTTTTATACAACACTCGGGCACATATGTCATGGGCAACAGCATATCGGATAAAAAACTCACCATGCCCAGTTGCCGATATTCCACAACTGCGGTTGTCCGCGTAAGTGCCAGCTCCAATAATTGGGGAATCGCCAATACGACCAAAAGCTTTATTGGTCATGCCACCTGTGGAAGTTCCTGCTGCAATCGTTCCATTCTGGTCAATGGCAACAGCACCAACCGTACCAAATTTTGTGTCAGTTTTAAGTAAGTCCTCAGAAAGTGATACATCTTTTTTGTGGTTGATGGCTTGCCATTGTTGGTAGCGGTAATCTGTATCAAAATAACTATTGTCAACTAAGTCAAGGTTTAGTTGTTTGGCAAACTCATCCGCACCATCGCCTGACAACATAACGTGTGGAGAGCTCTTTAGGACTTCAAAAGCTGCATTAATAGGATTTTTGACTTGTTTTACACCAGCAACCGCTCCTGCTTGTAAATCACTGCCACGCATAATAGAAGCATCCAATTCGTGTTTTCCGACTTTATTGTAAACAGCTCCTTTGCCTGAGTTAAATAACGGTGAGTTTTCCATAACATTGATAGCAGCAATAACAGCATCAGTGGATTCACCGCCATTTTTTAAAACAGCATAACCCGCATTAAGAGCCTCGGTAAGTTTTGCACGAATTTCGG
>JALWML010000325.1:1047-2621 GCA_027083915.1 Lysobacterales bacterium
CTTCTTTTTTATCCGATAAATTCTTTTTTAAAATAGTGCCAGCACCGCCATGAATGACGATTGAGAGTTTGTGATCTTTTGCCATTAGGTTACTCGATAAAAGTATTAGTAAAATACATGCTATTTTATACATTTTTAGTCTCTATAAGTCTTGGTTAGTGAAATTACCTATTTTATTCCATGCTTTTGGGGGTAATTGTGTATCAATTTGGTGTCCACCATTAAATTCATTAATCCATAGGTTTTGATTGTCAACCCAGCCAGCATTGATAAATATTTGATGGTTTGAACGTGATAAATTACGAAGATTAGGCCCTGAAGTATCAAATGCACCAACGGAAATATATACAGGTATCTTTCTGGTTGCATTAAACGGAGCACTTGTCCCAGCAAAAGCCTCTAATACACCAGCGCTGACAGCATAGGCAGCAAACTCTTGGGAGTTAAATAACATCAAAGCATGCATGATGTGCCCACCTGCAGAAAAACCATGTGCGTAAATTCGAGTTTTTTCAATATTGTAGTAACGGTACATGTTCTCTAAAATTAAATTCAGAATTGCGACATCTCGATCTGGCACCCAACCACCGCCAAGTTCGCCAGTAGCAGCTTGTGCAACTACGATAAAATCATTGGCATCGCCAGTTGGTCGCCAAAAATCACGCATGGCTTTGGCATTACTTGGTGCTGTGCCGGCACCAGCAGCTCCATGCCAAGTAAACAAAAGAGGCATGGGAGTATTTGGATTGTAACTCGGTGGAATAGAGATATAATAAAGATAAGTTTTGCCATTATAAGTGACATGGCGGCTAAATGCCCCAGGATAAGCACCACGTTTACCACCACTGGGTTGTGAGATGGTTTGAAAGTTAGCTTTGAAAAGTACATCGTTGTTTTGGTCACCAGCCAAACCACTTGTTGCGAAAGAGATTAACAAGATTAGGCTTAAGAAGGTTCTAAAAAAAAGCGAAGTAATAAAGTCCATATTTGTCTTAAGTTTTTAAACGGTTAAATGATAGCATAAAATTATTTCTCAGGCGTAGGGTTTGTTGTTGTTAAGGTGTATCCATAGGTAAAGTAATTGGACAGGGTTACGATTTTTGTAACTGGAGTTACTTTGAAGTTCTGAATTCGAGTCACAAGTGCAACTCTTTTGATTTATTCCTGTTAATTGTTCAAAAACTTCATATGGTGTTCTATATCCCAAACATTGTCTTACCATGCGATTTATTTTAACACACTTTGAGAAAAATTCTGGACAATGACTTGTTTAGGAACCTCTTAAAAATAGAGAATTTCTCAGAGGCTCCTTAAATAGGTAATGAGCCTGTTGCAATATTCTCAATGAGTTAAGATGACCCAAAGAATTTGAGTCATCTTAGTCTTTTTAAAAATGTGAAATTACTCAAAGCTATTTGAAAATAGGTTTTGTGTTTTTATGGGAATTTCCAGTACAGCTAAGTTGTCCACCGTGGCATCTGGTTCTGTGCTCGTTGCATTGATGACATAACCTGATTTTTCAGGGTTAAAATTGGAATCAGGTAGTATGTTGATAACAATGGTCACCACTTCAT
>JALWML010000325.1:2631-3991 GCA_027083915.1 Lysobacterales bacterium
TAATAAACTACCAATTTGGCAGGTACTGGTTAAATTAACATGCGTACAGCTGCCTTTTGAGGTTTGGATATTCAAGAAATTCACATCAATGGGCAAAGTACCAGTAAATTCTACATTTGTTGCCGTGATTCCAGTAATAGGATCTACAGGAGATTGATTGCTGATTTGTATGCTTAAGCTTGTTGGTTGACTAGGTTCTGGAAGGCTATTCGCGTCAACAGGGTCTGACACCAGAGTGACATCTACCATGGGAATAACATTGATATTGGCTGCTTCTGATACAGAAGTACCGCCTAGGTCATCAATAACAGTGACGCTAATTGTTTTTGTTCCAGTAGTTAGATAATTGTGTTTAGCAATAATTTGCCCAACGTTGTTAAATGTATTAGTAATCATAGGGTCGTCATTGGGATTGTTAGGATCGGCGGGTGGATTTTGATTGGCAGTGTCAATGACTCCATCTCCCCAAGCAATTTGTAAGAAGTGGGCTTGTGATGAATCTGGATCAATAAATTCAGCCATTAATGGCAAGGCATAGCCCAGTCCTGCTTGTACATTAGTTCCAGCAATTTTATCTTTTAATAAAGGCCAAAGTGACTGTGGTAAAATTTTAGAATTGGCATTGGTAAATTGCACCTGTGGTATATCATTGATGGCTTGAACATTGAATGTGACAGTGGCTTGATTGGAATTAAATACGCCATCAGAAACCTGAAATACCAAAGAATCACTTCCGTTGAAATTGGTATCAGGTGTATAGTTCAAGGTTTGACCTGTTCCAGAAATACTGCCATGTATAGGTTGTTGGATTATTTCATAACTTAATGCGTCTAAGCCATTAAAGTCTAAACCTAAAATACCATCAGGATCATCTGCCAGTAAGTCAAAGGAGAGAGTATTATCTTCATTTAAACTGAGGGTGTCGTCATACGCCTCTGGCGCTCTAAAATTTCGGCTAATGTTTATTGTTGCTGTTCCTGTATTGCTGTTTACTAGACCATCATTGGCAACATAGGAGAAGGTATCCGTGCCTTGAAAGTCATTGTTTGAGGCATAAGTTAAAGTCACACTGTTATCGGTAATCGCTTTAAATGGTGCGGTTTTAAAAACATGCATTAAATCACGCTGATCATCCAATACATAAAATTTACTGGCATTCACACTAATGTCTTTGGGCATACCCATATCACCCAAAATAAAACAGGTGCCATCACAGGTAGATGCGGCAACACCAGCAAAATCACCTAAGGGTGTAAAGCGTTGTACACGAGAATTATTATAATCTGTGACATATAACATATCATTAGAATCTAATCCCATACCAATGGGTTCATCAAATTGTCCTTCACGATTACCAAAA
>JALWML010000326.1 GCA_027083915.1 Lysobacterales bacterium
TAAAGAAGGTGTGTCATTTCGTTCTTTCTATAAGGCTAAACTCATTGGTGATAGTGAGGTTTTCCCACCGGCTCCCATAATAGAAACCAAGTGGGTTACTAAACGAAAAATACTAAGTGCTATAACGGGTTTAGAGGTTAGAAAAAAAATGCTCAAACAAGTTGTCGAATACCCAAAAAATGTTTGGGGCGGTTCATTTTATATATACGATGATGAACCAGGGCAACGAAAATCACGTGTTTTAGAAAATTTTTATCCCTTAAATTGACAGCTCTAAGCAGCCCTTGTAGAGTAAAAAATATGACGACTAAATTCTCAATAATAGGCTATGGTATTTTTTGGGCAGTGATGTTCTTCTTTAACAGTGGTCCGCAATGGGAAAATTATTCCACAAGCTCAGAATTGATTATAACTATTGGCATTCTTACTTTCTTACAGTACTTTACGTCATTTATTACTTTAAAATATCTGATACCTGCTTTTTTATTTAAACATAATAAACCCGATACCTTTAAATTTTTTCTCTTCTTATTCAGTCTCATTTTCATTGTTGCTGAAATTGATGTTCTGATACGGTATTATTATATTGAGCCTACTTATGAGCAAACATATTCTCACTTTTTGACTAAATATGGAGACCTAACTATAACCCAAAGAATGTTTAGTCTTTGGGGATTAAAGTATATAATTTTTACAAAATTACCCTTTTATTTTTTATCAAACGCACTATTAACCGCCTATAGTTTTCATTTAAAACAAGAAGATTTGCTCAAGCTGAAACAACAAAAAAGTAAAGCGGAACTTGAAGCCTTAAAAAACCAACTCAATCCCCATTTCATCTTCAACACCTTGAATAATCTCTACGCCTTAGCACTAAAAAAATCTGATCAAACACCAATGGTGATAGAAAAACTATCCAATATATTGGATTATATTTTATACCGCTGTAATGACAAATACGTTTCCTTACCCAATGAAATAACCCTGATTAAAAACTACATTGATTTGGAAAAAATTCGGTACGGTAAACGCATGGAGGTCATATTTAGTCATGATGTTAAAGGGGATGTCAGAATTGCTCCTTTGATATTATTGACATTATTGGAAAATGCTTGCAAGCACAGCACATCCGAAGAACTCAATAAATCCACCATCATGATTGATTTAAAAACAACAGAATCACAAATACATTTTACCATCAAAAATAGCAAACCTAAGATTATGGACACTGGTGTTAAAAAAGTAAATAAAATTGGTTTGGCTAATATGCGAAAACAGTTAAACTTGTTGTATCCCAATTCACACGAATTGAAAGTTACCCAAGATGAGCAATCCTATAGTGTTGAACTAAGAGTGAAAAGCCGATGAAAAAATACCGCTGTTTAATCATTGATGATGAAGATTTAGCCAGAGAATTAATTGAAACGCATTTAAGCCAACTCGATGAATTTGACATCATCGCAAGTTGTGCCAGTGCCATAGAAGCCAGTAAAGTGCTACAGCAACAACAAGTGGATTTATTGTTTTTGGACATAGAAATGCCCGTATTGAAAGGTACCGATTTTTATAAAAACTTAATCCATAAGCCCAAAGTCATATTCACCACAGCTCATCGTAATTATGCCCTAGACGGTTTTGAATTGGATGCGGTGGATTATTTACTCAAACCGATTGTGTTTTCACGTTTTTTCAATGCTATCGAAAAGTTTTTAGCAACCCAACAAAGCAGAAATCACTCGACAGACACCCAAACCTCGGATAAATCTCATCTTTTTATTCGTGAAAATCGCAAGCAAGTTAAAGTCATCTTTGATGACATTCTCTACATCCAAAGCTTAAAAGACTACATCGAAATCCATTTAAAAAATAAAACCCACGTGGTTAAATACAGTATTTCTGCTTTTGAAAAACAATTACCAACTACTTTTAAACGCATTCACCGTTCCTATATCGTCAATATCTCAAAAGTCACAGCCTACACAAATCACGATGTTGAAATAGGCAACAGAGAAATCCCAATTAGTGAAAATTATAAACAGAGTATTCAATTCATAAAAGAATAAAAGTTATCATCAAACAGAGAATAGAGAGTGTTTAAATTTATTTGTTTTGGCAAATTATTTTATAAGCACAACGCCTTGCACCTTGCATGATGTGTTCTTCACGTTTGACTGTAGCTAAATCTTCAAATAACTTTTGAAAAAGATGTAACTCACTGCGGCAAAAATTAAGACAGCTACTGGCAGCAGCGCAAATAGAACAATGGTTTTCTAACAACCAAAACACACCCTCTTTTTCTTCAATTGTTGCCATATAACCTTCATCACTTCGGATTTGAGCAAGCACATTAAGCCTATCTTTAATGTCATTGATGCCATCAAGGCGCTTTGAATAATTGTTAAAAGTTTCCTGCTCACGTTGGTGGATTAATTTTTCTAAACCTTCTTCGCCAAAGACCTGTTTAACTGATTCTATGATTTGTAGGTTTAATGTTTCATGACCATCAGGAAAATGCCTGTCACTTTTTTTGGTTAATGACCAATAACGTGTTGGACGACCGCGAATGGCTTTTTTATCTTGGTACTCTACATCTTTTTCTTGTTCCAAATGCAACATATGTTGCCTGATACCCATGGTTGTGACCTCTAGTTCTTTTGCTAATGCTTTGGCGGTCATTGCTCCATTGGATTTGAGTAATTGAAGAATCTTGTTTTCTGTTTTCATAAGCTAATTATGACATATTTTTCATTTATGTAAAGAATTTAGTTTACTTATCTGAATGCAGTGATTAATATATAAAGAAATTACTTTACTAAATAGCTATTATGAACCTTAATCAAGTCACATTACCTGTTAAAAATATAAAACAATGCACTGCCTTTTACTTAAAGTTGGGATTTACCCAAATCGTCGATTCTCCGCATTATGCACGATTTGTTTGTGGTGATAATGGCAGTACATTTTCACTAATCCATGATAAGGGAGATTATAACAATGGAGCTGTTATTTATTTTGAACACGAAAAACTTGACCAATGGGTTGAGCAATTACAGCACAGAGGCATTGTCTTTGAACAGCTCCCAAAAGACGAATCCTATCTCTGGCGTGAAGCCATTTTAAAAGACCCATCAGGCAATAAAATAAAATTGTATTGGGCTGGCATTAACCGCATCAATCCACCTTGGAAAGTTACAATTAATTATGAATCAGGAGAATAACCATGATACGCCTTGAACATTTAAACCTAGTCGTCAAAGACTTAAATGCAACCCTAAAATTTTACCAAGCAGCATTTCCTCATTGGAAGGTTCGTGGAGGCGGCAAAAGCAATTGGTACGGACATCCACGAAAGTGGATTCATTTTGGTGATGATTATAACTACCTATCATTTAACGACAGTGGTACAGACGAAAATAGGAAACTAAAAGAATACCAAATCGGTTTGGCTCATTTTGCCTTTGTAACTACAGATATAAAGGGAGTAATCCAACGATTGCAAGACATTAATATTTCCCCTTCAGTTGCTTATGAAAAAGATGAGTTCAGAGGAAGTGTTTACTTTGTTGACCCTGATGGTTACGAAATTGAGTTTGTGCAATATTACAGCGACCAACCACAGGAAAGAAATCGGTATGATAATTGAACACACATGTAATTAATTTAGTGTTAAAGCTACAGATAGTTATGCCGTTCTCAAAATTTAATGAATAATGGAGTTGATATGAAAATAAATATTACAATTGATAAAAAGCGGAATCTCTAGGACATATATTAATGCGTAGCGTCAAGGCATTGCCTTGTCGATATTTTGGTTTTGTATTAATCAAAATTATACAGAACCACGTAAGATGGGCTCCGCCCATCAAAAACACTGGAATATTCAGTTCAAAACTTTAGGCAAACCCTTAATATACTTCTGCTTATGTGATTGGCAGTATTTTTTCAAATTATCCACCGTGCCGATGGCTTTGTAATACCCCTTATT
>JALWML010000327.1 GCA_027083915.1 Lysobacterales bacterium
GTAAAGTTCTGTTTTAAGCTAAAATAGACAAATCTTTTACTTTGATTGTTTTATTGGGGGCAACGAAGCAATCAAACGTATGTTTTAAACACACAACATAGGGGTTATTCTATGAACAACAAACACGTTACACTAAATTTTCCTGATTCAGATCAGTCAGTCGAGCTTCCAATTATTACAGGGTCAATGGGTCCACCAACATTTGACTTAAAAACTTTACACAAAAACTCAGGTTATTTTACTTACGATTCTGGTTTTGCTGCAACAGCAGCTTGTCGAAGTGCTATCACCTTTATTGATGGTGGCAAAGGCGTATTACTTTATCGTGGTTACCCAATAGAACAGTTGGCAGAAAAATCCAATTTTGTTGAAACATCATATTTGTTACTTGAAGGTGAGTTACCAACACAAAATCAATACGAAGATTTTGATACCGAAATTCGTTACCACACCATGGTACACGAAAAAATGAAAATGTTGATGTCGGGTTTCCAATACGATGCACACCCAATGGCAATGATGGTCGGTGTTGTGGGTTCATTTGCTGCCTTCTACCACGATTGGATGAATATGTCAGATCCTGAACATAGACGCTTAGCAGCAGTAAGATTGATTGCTAAAATGCCAACAATTGCTGCATCAGTTTACAAGAACTCAGTAGGACAACCTTTTGTCTACCCACGCAATGATTTAAATTTTACTGAAAGATTGTTGCACATGATGTATGCTGTTCCATCAGAAGAATACATTCCTAATCCAGTGGCAGCTAAAGCATTGGATTTGCTCTTTATGTTGCATGCAGATCATGAGCAAAACGCCTCAACATCAACCGTAAGACTTGTTGGATCAACAGGTGCTAATCCTTTTGCCTGTGTTTCAGCAGGTATTGCTTCACTTTGGGGTCCTGCTCATGGTGGTGCTAACGAAGCAGTATTAAATATGTTGGATGAAATTGGTGATGTTTCCAATTGTGATAAATATGTGGCTAAAGCCAAAGATAAAAGTGATAAATTCCGCCTAATGGGTTTTGGTCATCGTGTTTATAAAAACTTTGATCCTAGAGCTACTATTATTCGCAAAGCGTGTCATGAAGTACTCAATGAGTTGGGCGTTAATGATCCGCAATTAGAGTTGGCAATGAAACTTGAAGAGATTGCATTAAAAGATCCATACTTTGTTGAGAAGAAACTGTATCCAAATGTGGATTTCTATTCAGGAATCATATACAAGGCATTAGGTATACCAAAACAAATGTTTACTGTGATGTTTGCTATTGCACGTACTGTAGGTTGGGTTTCACAATGGCTAGAGCAATACGAAACACCTGATACGCGCATCGGTCGTCCTCGTCAAGTTTATACTGGTCCAACAACTCGGGACTATAAAAACTTTTCAGATAGATAAACTTTAATGCTGTCACAAGCAGTTAAACTACGTATCGAATTACTGGGTCTAAATCCACTGGATTTAGACCCAGTTTTATTAGCCAATACGGATTATCATATCGAGTTATACGAGCAAAAACTTTCAGTCTTCAATAAAAAAGAAAAGCACCATGTTTTTGTCGATTTTGATTCAAAACAACTTAAATTTCGCTCCCAAGCTCACCTCAATGCCGAGTTAGTCATCAAAGCCGTACTTGGTAAGAAAAAACAACCCACAACCATCATGGACTGCACCGCAGGATTTGGTAAAGATGCCTACCTGCTATCACTTACAGGGTCACAAATAACCGCTTACGAGTCAAACCCTTTGATGTGTGCCCTGCTCAAAGATGGTTTAAATCGCGCAGGAATTGAAAGCATAACACTGCACAAAAAAGATGCCTTGCAAAATATCCTAAAAACCACCTGCGAAGTCATCTACATCGACCCCATGTACCCAGCAACCAAAAAGTCCGCAAAAAACAACAAACAAATGACCTTCTTGCAAAACTTTGTCGGTCACCAAGGGCAAATGGCAGAAGATTTATTCGAACAAGCCAAACTCTCAAAAGTAAAAAAAATCGTCATCAAACGCCCAGTCAAAGCTGATTATGTCTGCAACAAAAAACCCACCTCACAAGTCATCGGCAAAGCCGCGAGGTTTGATGTATATGCGCAGTAGGGTGGGTTATTGCAAGTATGACAAGCATAGAGAGCTAGTGAGATGATACATTTGATCCCTGATTTCCATGGCTTTTTAAAATCTATAGGACTGATTATTCTGCCCTTTGTTATTATGTATGCTTTTTTCTTCTCTCTATTAAGCTTATGTAGAAATTTTAAATTTTTTACACTCAAAAACTCAGACATAAAAGTCATAACGTTTATCATCACAACAGCATGTTACCTATATGGATTTTCAATTTTTTATGATAAATAAATTTATGTAAGGTGGGTTTACCCACCATCAGTGTTTAATAAACTAAGATAATTAATGAGTATTAAATTTGGTGGGCAAGCCCACCTTACATGTTAAACCACCAATAACTTCTTCATAATTCCTAGCAAAGAAATCATGGTTACTTGGTTTTTAATTGGGTATTGTACTAAGCCGCCATATACGACAAAGTGGTGTGTTGCATTAATGTCCTCGCAAGCAATATAGAATCCTTTTTATTGATCCTGATTGAATCCAACGTTGTTTTCTTACCTTGTATTTTCGGAATGATATTCCGAAATTGCAAGGTTAAAAAAGACAAAATAAGATGGAAATAGCTAATTATTAATATTTTTAACCGTGTTTAGGGCATATTTATTAACGGTTGTAACAGGTTTTTTCCAATCTGTTCCTACTTCGACAATATGTTTATCGGCAATAATTTCGAAAAAACGAGCTTGCTCGTACATTTCTTTTTTGTGTTTAAATTCAATTAAATCTTCTCTTTCAGGTTCTGCAATTCCTTTTTTGAGGAAATTAATTCTCGCCTGGGTAAGTGTGACATCATTTGGTTCTCCAAATTGACTAAGCATTGATGCACAGTCATTATCTTGACCACCATCCTCCCACCAACAAACCATGCAAATATCATAATCATCTCGAACTTCAATTGTTCTGTATCCACAACATGGACACGCCTCATATTTAATAGGCATTCCTTCAATACTATTTATTTTAAGTTCATTGCAAATATAATCATTGCTAACCGCTTCTAATTCATGTTTCAACCAAATCAGCAAAACATCATTGTATTTTTGAGAGCTTGGTGAATTTGATAATTGACCTTTTTTAAATTCTTGCTTTATGTCTTTAGAAAGATGCCTCCAATTTTTATCTTTGTTCCATGACTCTAAAAGCATTATTTCTAGTTGTTCTGCCCTTTCTTCATGAGATAATTTATCAAGCCTCTTTTGGGCTAATTTGTCTACGGCTAGTTTTCTTTTCATTTATATTCTCTCAGTGTCAATCACCTTATATATTTCTAATACTTTCTCCATCATAAAATCCGTCACAACCTCGGATCGACACTTTCAGACTCTAAAGCTAATACCGCAAAAACCGATTCATGTATGCGACTAAAAGAATCATTGGATACGAAACGTTCTAGAGCCTCAAGACCTAAACAGAATTCACGAATGGCGAGGGATTGTTTTCGGCGAAGGTTACGTTTTTTTAGTTTTTTGATATTCTTTTCACTATCGTACTCAGGGCTATAGATTATCCGCAAATATTCTTTGCCTCGGGATTTAATCGCAGGTTGAATTAAGCGATTTTCTGCATAGCTAATATAATCCATAGGTTTGATAACCATGCCTTCTCCACCATTTTCGGTAAGTTTTAACCACCAGTTTATAGCACTTTCAATGGACTGTTCATCGTTAAGTTCAATTACCTTATAATTGGTTGTTAACAATAATTGTGTATCTTGTTGGCAAATATTGGCTATTTCTTGCATCTGCCACAGGTGCGTTTTGTCGGTATGCACTTTACCTTCGGTTGCCAAAATGTGAAATGGTGCCAGCTGCAAATCATCAATGCCTTTAACTTCCCAAC
>JALWML010000328.1 GCA_027083915.1 Lysobacterales bacterium
GTCGAGAGAGTTGGTATTTTTTGATATTAGTAAAAGCGGCTTCTAAAAGATCTTCGTTATTTTCTGAGTTAAAGCTTTCAGTAGTGGCATCTACTTGGTTAATATCATCTTGATTCGATTCAGTTGCTATAATCTCTTCTGAAGCAGTGGTGCTGGATGTTAATTCATTAGTGTCAGGTGGAATACTGCTAGATTGTTCCTGATTATCCGATGCAAATCCATCTTTAAGAATAATTTGTTGGGAAGCTAAGATATTGGTATTGTTTTTTTCAGGGTTCAATGGGCTGGTTTTTTGCTCACTTGCCTGTATTTTTTCAGGTTCTTGATCAGTTATTACGGCAATTGTGCTGGTTTTTTGAGGTTCTGTAGTTGAGGGTTTGACTTTGCCTGAAGTTTTGTAGAGTGAAAAAACACCAATAATGAGTAATAAAAGAAAACTTGGCACAAACCATTTCAAGTGTTTTTTGGCATCACTTTTAAGAACTTGTTGAATCGAATCATTGGTTCTTTGTAACGCATTGGTTGGAATATTGCTCAGTGCTGTTTTTAACTCTGGCATTGATTGGTAACGATCTTCTGGTAGTTTAGCTAGACACTTATCAATAATTTTTTGCCAGTGCCTCATTTTTGGTGGTAGTTGAGGTGGTTCAGTACTGACATGATCAACTAGTATGGAGATGCTTTCATCGCCATCAAAAGGCACCGTTCCTGTCAGTCTTTCGTAAATAACGATACCCAAGCTATAGATGTCAGTTTGTGGGCCAACCTTGAGTGAGCGGGCTTGTTCGGGGCTCATGTATTGCGCAGATCCAACAATTTGGTGCTCTTGCGTCATGCGGGTCCCATCCTTAGAAACAGCAATACCAAAATCCGCAATTTGCACATTACCAAACTTATCAAATAATAAATTTTCAGGTTTGATGTCTCGGTGAATGACGCCACGATTATGGGCAAATCCGAGTCCATCACAAATTGAACTTAGTAATTTGATAAATTCACTTTCATCTTCAAGGATGTAATCTGAAAAATCGCCGTGGTTTAAATACGGCATGGTGAAGAATATTTCTCCCTTGGATGTTTGACCAATATTGTAGATGTTGATAATATTGGGATGATCAAGCTGCGCTATTGTTTTGGCTTCGTGTTTAAATCGTTGAACATCTAAATCGTTTTTTGCAATTTCAATACGCATGACTTTAACAGCAATTTCTCTTTTCAAAGAAATTTGTTCTGCTAAATAAACCACAGACATGCCTCCCTCGCCAATCTCACTGATTATACGTAAGCCTGGAATCTTGAGATCTATCTTGTTTAAATTTTTAAGTCTTTTAGTATCCAAGTCTATATCCTATTCAATGTCTTATTTTAAGCTAATTTATTTTTTATTCCAATAGTATTAAGATTTATAACGAGTCTTTACATTTAAAATTATAAAAACAGAGTAATTATGAAGCTGTTTTAATGACCCATGATAAAATAAGTCACTTTTAACAAGATTATCTATTGACTCATGGATATTACACATTTTAGAAAAGAATACACAAAATCTGGTTTAAAGAGAGAGGATTTGAATAACAGTCCTTTTTTACAATTTAATAACTGGTTTGAACAAGCACAACATGCACAGGTCAGTGAGCCCAATGCCATGAGTATCGCAACGGTTAATGAAAAAGGCGAGCCTTCGGTTCGAACTGTTCTGCTGAAAATTTTTGATGATAATGGTTTTGTATTCTTCACTAATTATAATTCTGCAAAAGCTCAGGATATTGAACAGAATAATTCTGTTGCCCTGCTATTTGCTTGGTTAGATTTAGAGCGACAAATCCGGATATCAGGCAAAGCTGAAAAAATTAGTCAGGCAGAGTCCTTTGCTTACTTTACTTCTCGCCCTGAAGGTTCACAATTAGGTGCTTGGATTTCACCACAGTCAAAAATTATTGAATCTCGTGATTTTCTAAAACAGAAATTAGCTGAGATGAAATCAAAATTCTCATCAGGTAAAATTCCCTTGCCAAGTGCTTGGGGAGGCTATCGCATTATTCCTGAAAAGTTTGAGTTTTGGCAAGGCCGTAGCAGTCGTTTACATGATAGATTTGTCTACCAAAAAGAGGGTGAAAACTGGAATATTAACCGATTAGCACCATGAGAAAACTATATACCAGTCAGGATATTAAATCCATTGATAAATACGCTGCTAACCATTTGAAAATCAGCAGTTTTGAGTTAATGCAACAAGCGGCTGCCGCCGTTTATCACTATATTCAACACGAAGATGAGGTGTTGATTGTAACAGGAGTGGGAAACAACGCAGGAGATGGTTTTGTTATGGCAACCTTGGCTTTGGCAAACCAACAAAGCGTAAAGGTCTGGAGTCTTGTTGCCATTGATAAATTACCAATTGATGCAAAAAAAGCAGCGGAAATTTATATTAAAAACGGTGGAAGGGTTGTTTTTAACACACCGAATGAGAATTTTAGCTGCATTGTTGATGCCATTTTTGGTACAGGTTTAAATCGAAAAGTAAGTGGAGATTTTGCCACGGCAATTGAATGGATTAATCAACAGAATTGTGCTGTTTTAGCTGTTGATATCCCGTCAGGGTTAGATGCAAATACTGGCAGTATTCAGGGTTGCTGTGTCAATGCGGAAAAAACGATTACTATTTTAAGTGATAAAATTGGGCTGTATACCAATGATGGTAAAAATAAATGTGGGAAAATTTATTTAGAGAAACTAAATGTTCCTAGTGCGGTTTATGAAGGAGTCAAATCTTCGAGTTTCTTGTTGACTAAGTCCGTTCTAAATCACCAACAATTCAACCGACAAGAAAATACTCATAAAGGCAGTTTTGGAGCAGTTGTTGTCGTTGGAGGGCATGATGCCATGTTTGGAGCTTTAGTACTCGCTGGAAAATCAGTTTTAAGAAGTGGTGCTGGATTGGTGGAAGTCGTGAGCAATAACACTCAAGCAAGCCTTATTTCAATAGCCTATCCGGATTTGATTGCTGCTACCGATATTAATTCTTCTCGTTTGTTATCCAAAGCTGAAGTTTTAGCAATTGGTCCTGGTTTAGGCTTAAATCAAGAATCTCGAGACGTGTTAAATTATTGTCTTGCCCAAGATAAAAAGATGGTCATTGATGCCGATGCTCTAACTTTGATTGCAGGACGCAATGAATTTAACGCTGATGCTATTCTGACACCTCATCCAAAGGAGGCTGCAATTTTGCTTGGTATTAGCGTAGAAACCATTCAGTCGGATCGAGTAAAATATTCAATTGAGATTAGTAAAAAATATAATGCAATTGTCGTATTAAAAGGTTCTGGGACGGTTGTCGCAGAACCAAGTGGCATCACTTTTATATGCCCTTTTGGCTATTCAGGTATGGCAACAGCGGGTATGGGTGATATTTTAACAGGAATAATTGCAGGCTTGCTGGCACAAGGTTTTCCCGCTTTAGATGCTGCCAGTACTGGCGTGGTATGGCATGCTTTGGCAGCAGAAGCCTGTCACAAAGGCAATGGCTTAATGGCATCAGATGTGATTGAAAAACTGCCAGAGATTGTCACATGAAAGTCGATATAAGTAGCCTAGAGCAGTTAGATAAGTTTGCTCAAACTTTTAGCCAAAGTGTTAAAGCGGGCGAAGTTATATTTTTGGAAGGAGATTTGGGTTCAGGTAAGACAACTTTCACTCAATTATTGCTTAAACATTTAGGTTATGAAGGGCGAGTTAAAAGTCCAACTTATGCTATTTATGAGAGTTATAAACTCAGTCAGTTTGAGTTGTTTCATATGGATTTATACCGTTTAAGTAGTCCAGAGGAGCTTTATTATATGGCAATTGAGGAAATTATTGATAAACAGAATGTGATTGTTATTGAGTGGCCACAAAAGGGTCAAGGAGTCTTGCCTCAAGCAACTAAGACCTTATTTTTCAGCTTAATTAATTCAGTTCAAAGAGAGTT
>JALWML010000329.1 GCA_027083915.1 Lysobacterales bacterium
ATGTAAAATCCTTTTTGTTTGTTGCTTACGCACTAAAATGCCAACCATAGCATTTTAACACCAGCGATTATCGAACACTTGACTTGGGTCAATAATCGTTAATGGCGATTAATAAATTAACCGTCTATTGAATCTTTTGCTTCTTCTGCTTTTTTTATCACTTCTTGCTTAACTTCACCTGCTTTTTCAAGTGCTGAGTCTTTTAATTCAGAAGCCTTTTGAACAGCAGCATCTTTAACATCTGTTGCTTTTTGAACGGTAGCATCTTTAAGTTCTGATGCTTTTTCGCTGCTTGCTTCTTTGATTGCATTCTTTGCTTTTTCTACTGGAGGTACATCTATTGCTTGAGTCTCAACAGCAGGAACATCACTCTCTTGTGGTGTTGAATCTCCAGCAGCTGGAGTTAAACTCGGCACATCCGATGTATTGGTTTCTAATTTACCAATAACACCTAAGTCAACTTCACCCTTGTCAGCCGTAGTAAATTCTTTACTGGCATTTACTGCCATTAACAAACTAATAGCAAAAAATAAAAATGCTAAAATCATGGTTGTTTTTGTTAGGAAGTTACCTGAACCTTTAGCACCAAAAACAGTGGAAGAAGCGCCTGAACCAAATGCAGAACCAGCTGTAGCCCCTGCCCCTTTTTGTACCAAAATAAAGGCAATCATTGCAACAACGATTAACACGAATAAAATTAATAATAAATTAACTGACATACTTTTTAACACTCACTTTTTTGGATAATCCTTTAAATAATAATTAGGACAACTTATCCGCTTGTTGACATATAGCAAGAAAGTCATGTGCGGTTAGAGAGGCTCCACCAATCAAACCACCATCAATATCTTGCATGGAAAATAATTCTTGGGCATTACTGCCTTTTACACTGCCACCATATAGGATTGGCACGAGGGGCGCTATTGTATCACTTTTTAATGACAAAAGAGAACGAATAAATGCATGAACTTCTTGTGCTTGTTCGCTACTCGCTGTCACACCCGTTCCAATTGCCCAAATTGGTTCATAGGCAATAACAGCATTCTTAAAAGCATCAATACCAACAAGATCAATAACGACATTAATTTGCTCTGCAACAACTTGTTCTGTAACTCCTGAATTCCGTTGCTCCAAGGTTTCACCACAACACAGTATTGGCTTGAGACCTTGTGCTTGAGCGGCTTTAAACTTATTAGCAATATCTTGATTGCTCTCTTTAAAATATTCACGTCTCTCTGAATGCCCAACCAAAACCATTTGGCATCCCATTTCTTTAAGCATTACCGCTGATATTTCTCCAGTATAAGCCCCTTTTTCGTATTCACTAACTGTTTGCGCTCCAAACAATATTTTATCACCAACCAGCTTTGAAGCCTGTGATAAATAAACAAAAGGAGGAAAAACAGCAACGTCAAAGTTCTTTGAGTTTGACAAACCATTAGCAATTGCTGAAATTAAATCATTTGTCATGGCTATAGAACCATTTAACTTCCAATTTCCTGCAACCAATAATTTTCTTGTCATAATACTACACTCACTTTTTAGCGTGCGAATTATAATACACTATTTCATTTTATACGATAATCTCAATACGTTTTTTGTTTAATTATACTGTTTATTATTCATTTACATGGGAATCAGGCAATATACAGATCAAATCCTATCTTTAATAAAATTTTGAATTTTTGCCGAAATTTCTTCATCATCAAGCGAGGCATCAATCGTGGCCTGTATGTATCCTAATTTGTGACCACAATCAAATCTTTTGCCATTTAATTTAGAAGCATAAAAATTTTCTGGTTTGTTAAGCAACCCTGCCAAAGCATCGGTTAATTGTATTTCACCACCTTTATCACTTTTGGTTTGTTCCAGAAAATCAAACACTTCTGGTGATAAAATATAACGCCCTATAACTCCTAAGTTACTAGGTGCATCTGCTAAACTGGGTTTTTCAACAATAGATTTAATCTCATTAGTCAAACCATGGATTTTAGCTATATCAACTATACCGTATTGGGAAACTCGCTCTTCATCTACTTGCTCTACAGATACCACACTGGCACTCTTTTCTAAAGCGACTTCAATTAATTGCTTTGTTGCATTCGTGCCTTTGGGCTTGATAAAGTCATCAGCCAATATCACCGCAAAATATTCATCTCCAACAATCTCTTTAGCTTGCAACACAGCATGACCCAAACCTAATGGTTCACCTTGTGGAACAAATACACGGGTGATTTCATTTGGAATAGTATGCAACTTATCCAATAAGTGTTGTTTTCCTTCTTTAAAAAATTTCTCACGAAGTAAAGGTTTTGGATCAAAGTGATCACTAATCGCATGTTTACTAGCACTTGTAATAAAAATCAAAGTGGTAATTCCTGCCTCAATAGCTTCTTCTACAGCGTATTGAATTAAAGGCTTATCTATGATTGGCAACATTTCTTTTGGAATGGATTTAGTCGCAGGAAGAAATCGTGTTCCCATCCCTCCGACGGGAAAAACGGCTTTTGTAATTTTTTTCATTTGTTTGATTTTTGTATTGGCTTAGATTTATTTTTATTAACGAGTGTAAGATGAGTTTGATGCACAAATTCTGGCACTAATTTTTTAATATAATGAGTTAAGTTTTCTTGTTCAAAATTAGTTGCACATTTAATGGCATTATCAAGCTGTTTTTCAAAGTCAGAAATATGTTTTATTGAAGATGATATGTGAAAAATCTTTTTATGACTGGTGTGATTAAGTTTTTCTACATCATAATAGAGTTGTTCATGGAGTTCCTCTCCTGGACGTAATCCGGAAATCGAAACTTTAATGTCTTTGTTAGGTATTTTCCCTGATAAACTAATCATGCGATTGGCTAAACTCATGATACTAATAGGTTTTCCCATATCCAAAACATGAATATCACCTTGTGAGCCCAAAGTCATAGCTTGGACAATCAACTGACAGGCTTCCTTGATTGTCATAAAGTAGCGTGTCATCTCCTCATGAGTAACCGTGACAGGTCCACCTTTGGCAATTTGTTCTTTAAATAATGGCACAACACTGCCAGCTGAACCTAAAACATTACCAAACCGAACAATAACATAATCCGTTTTAGATTGGTTGTTTTTGAATTGACAATAAGTCTCAGCTATGCGTTTTGTCGCACCCATTATGCTATATGGATTGACGGCTTTATCAGTCGATACAAGCACCATTCTTTCTACATTAAACTGATCACAACAATCGACAATATTTTTAGTCCCTTTGACATTATTGATAAATCCTTCACATGGCATTTGTTCAAGTAATGGAACATGTTTATAAGCCGCTGCATGAAAAACAATATCTGGCTTTATGAGAGAAAACACATGGAACAAATGGGTTTTATCGGTCACATTTGCCAATAAACTTTGCACGATTAAATCATTGTTCTGATCTTTTATTTCTCTATCAATTTGATACAGGTTAAATTCGGAATGATCAACAATACATAAACTTTTTAAATCTAGCTTAGCTAATTGCCTAGCAAGCTCTGATCCAATTGATCCGCCTCCTCCAGTTATTAGTACCGATTTTCCTTGCACTTTTTTAGCAACATTTGACCAATCAATATCGACCTTTTCTCTTCCCAATAAATCATCAATGGTTACAGGCAATAAAGCGCTAATTTCAAAGCCATTTTCAGTCATTTTGTCGAGGTTTGGTAAAGTCAGCAACTTGCATTGATTGACTAAATTTTTATCAACAATGACCTTCATTTGTTGAGGAGTAATGTCTTCTTGAGTTATAACAATGGTTTGAATAGCTCTTTGTTGACACAACTTATCTAAATTAGTAATTGGATCTAATACCTTTACACCTCGTAAATTTGTTCCCTTATACTTCTCTCTATTATCAACAATACCAATGACGTCATACAAACCTGAGGCATTCGCGTGTCGAATAAACATATCCGCCAAACGCCCTGCCCCAACTAAT
>JALWML010000330.1 GCA_027083915.1 Lysobacterales bacterium
CACCTAATGTCATGCTAATGATTGTTGATTGAATCCAAAAATCTGATGATTTTAATGAACACAACCACAACAATAAGATGGCATGCAATAATTGAAATATTACTGCATTATTAAACAGCAAATAGAGTTCAGAGCTTCTGTCCAGGTTAAAAAAGTGACTACCCATAGCAGCCAAAACCACTGCCATCATTCCATAGATGGCAGCGATTATAAAGGTTATTTTATTGATATTAATTGTCTTTCTCTGTCTTTTTTATTGGTTTATCTTCCAGTATATCAGCCATTGTCTTGTTAAGTGCATCAAACTTAAATTGTGGTAAGCTATAAACCCATTTATCCAATTGTTTTTCAATTGCAGTTAAAGAATCAGTGTTTTTTACACTTATTTTCACATAATTTTTATCATCTTGATGATATAGACCAATCTGATAGATGGGTCCCGAAAACAATGTGTAAGTAATTAAATTAACCCTATTTAATTCATCTAGCGCGACATTACTCATCACATTATCAACTGTAAACTTCGACAATCCATTAGCTAAAGTATTTAAATCTATGCTGGATTTAATTTGCTTACTTTCATCTTTTAAATCTAACAAAAATGACTCATCCGTTGGTAACTGTTTGGCTATTTTAAACCCTACATTTTTTGTTGGTTGATACGAAACTGATTGAATTTGTGAAGAATCAACATCCACAATTGTCTTGATTATCCAATCATCTTTATCTAATTTGATAGCCAGCTGCCCAGTTGATAACCAACTTTGTTTATCGGCTTTTTTGCGCACATAAGTTCCTTGTGTTTTAAGTGCTTGTTTACCAATATCAATATCAGCAAAAGCTTGATCATTACTTTTAAGTACAATATTAATGACTTGAGGTTCCGCTAAACCTAATTTTGCATAATTCTTAGGATTGCTAGTTTTAGGTTGTTTTAGCTCAAACTGCCTCAAACTTAAGAGCATTTGAGCTATTTTATTGGTGTCTGCAAAGAATGAATCCAGTTGCTTTATTCGCCAAACACCATCTTCTTTGTAAAAATCTAAACTCTTTTGCCCTTGACTCAAACTTATACCATCAACATCATTAACTTTGTTTTGCAACTCAGGTATCAACAAAGTATCCGCAGCGGATACTTCAGGGGTTTTATCTTGAGTGATAACATAGCTCATTAAAGCTAAAACCAAGGCAATTACGATAAAATATTTACTGTTATTTTGCATACTTACCTCCTTTTTTACGAGGTCTAAACCATAAAACAAACACACCTATCAGACTAATAAGCAAAGGTATTAAACCAATGTTTATCATCTTTAAACGACTCCCTAAATCTTTAATATCTTTATCTAATGAACGACGTACCTCTCTGAGCTTTTTCCTCACTTCTAGCTTCTCTTCTTGGAATTTTTTTAATTCCTGTTCTTGCTCTTGACTCATAATTAAACGATCTTGCTGACCTTTTTCCCGCTGTATTTGATTAAGCTTTTGCTCTGTTTCACGCAATCTTTGCTTCAATACGTTTTCTTGTTCTCGGAATTTCTTGTCCGATGCTTTTTGTAACTCCATCACCTTAGTAAATGGTCTGGCAGAATTCTTACGCCCACGAATATTAATCAAATCAGGACTTCCTGCCATATTATCTAGTAAATTGGTTACTAAGTTACCATTGTCTGCAAAGGCCGTAAAAACACTTCTGCCAAAGAAATTTTGGCTTTTAACCCACATTTGGTCAAAAAGAATATCCACATCCGCAAACAACACAATTTTAGGCTCTGAATTTTCAGTTAAGAGTGTTGATTTATCTTGACCTTCAATCCCCTCTGGAAATGCCGTTTTAATTGCTCCGCTAATGCGCCCAGCAATGGTGTAATTTTTATTATCGGGTTGGTAATTTCTAAACAACACATTTGGGTCAATTAAAAACTTCATAACCTCACTATTTTTGGTCGTAGCAAGCAAAGAGCTAGACAATATATCCTGCAGATTTTCTGACTCAAAAAGACCACTAGCGGCAACACTAACTGTTGATAAATCTCGCGTGATGATATCTTTTTTATTGTAAGCCTCTTCTGGTAGTGCCAATATAGCAAGGTGTCTTTGTGGCCTTGCACCTTGTCGTGTCTGTACGTTAAGTGCATATTTTTCATCCAACAATATTTTTTGGGCATCGTATTTAACATCCCATGCGGCAAAGAGTTTTGCCAAATCAGAATTTCGCTCTGCTTGATAGGCTAAGGCAGGATTGTTAGGGTCAGGAATAATAACTTCTGCTTGCGCAAAAGGATCTACAAACGCAATTAATCGTCCACCACCAAGTACAAACTGATCAATGGCAAATAAAGTTTTATCCGACAATTCTTTAGGATGAATGAGCATCAGCACATCTACATCAACTTTTTCTATATCAGTTGGCAATTTTTTAACTAAATAATCCTTCTGTAATTGCGTAACAAACACTTGAGCAGGAACAGACTTACCTGTTGCTTGATCATAATGAGCCATCACATCAAGAGAACTTAAAATACCTATACTTTTTTTATCTGGCTTATTTAAACTATTAATCAACTGAGCAATATCGTATTCCAAAAAAGACTCTCGGTCAGGTTGTAAAAATGGAATGGTTTCAACGGTATCAATGGTATTTTCACCGACTAACCCAAAGAACACATTTTCTCCACCATCACCAACGGGCAATGCTTGCAATCCATATTGCGAAGCTTCATCCTCTTCTGGTGAAAATATTTTCGGGTCAATCAAACTGACTTTGAGCTTTGATCCTGAATAACGTTTCATCTCATTGAGTAAATCCATGACCGTATTCTTATAGGTACGTAGCATGGGAATATCGTGAGTGGCTTCATCTGAAAAATACACTTTTAAGTGAATGTTTTCATCAATGGATTTAAGAATGTTTTTTGTCCCATCATTTAACGTAAATAATTTATTTTCAGTCAAATCCAAGCGAGTGTGTGAAAACAAACCAGATTGGCTAATAATGATTGAGCCAAAAAGAAAAATTATTATAAGTAACAGTAATTTCATTGTATTTGATTGCATTATTATCTCCTTAATCTGCTTTTTTGATATCTAAAACAATTGAGGTTGCTATAAGCCAGATACTTATCACCATGATAAAATAAATCATGTCACCCAGATCTAATACACCTTTATTTATACTAATGTAATGCGTTAAGAAACTGGTTGAAGCAATAGAATCAACCATAAATTGAGGCAACCACGCATTGAAAAAATCCAGCACCATTGGTAATCCTGCTAAGAGGAAGACAAAACACAGTACAGCAGTAATAATAAAGGCTATCACTTGATTTTTACTAGCAACAGAAACACATGAGCCAATAGCCAAAAAAGCACCAGCTAATAACAAGCTACCGATATAACTGGCAAAAATCAAACCATTATCAGGCTCACCTAAATAGTTAATCGAAATCCAAATCGGGAAAGTAAGAAACAAAGCAATTGCAATAAATATCCATGCAGATAGAAACTTGCCTATCACTAAATCACTTTGTTTTACTGGCAAAGTCATTAACAATTCTATATTACCACTACGCCTTTCTTCAGACCACATACGCATGGAAACTGCTGGAACTAAAAACAGATAAAGCCACGGGTGAAAATTAAAAAATGGTGACAAATCTGCCTGACCTCTTTCGTACAGCCCTCCCAAATAAAAAGCAAATACACCACTTAACATCAGAAATATGACAATAAACACATAAGCAATTGGTGTGGAAAAATAACCTTGCAATTCTCGCTTAATAATCGCTAATTTAGCACTCATTATGCTACCTCCTTAACATCTTCTTGGGTTACATTTCTAAATACTTCTTCTAATCGACCCGCTTCCATAGCTAATCGCGTTACTGAGATTTTGTGTTTTTTCAAAAAATCACTAATTTCGTCAAAAATATAAAT
>JALWML010000331.1 GCA_027083915.1 Lysobacterales bacterium
ACCTTGTATAGTGAAGGCATTGATGTCTTTAAAAATAATAAACAATTTATAGAAACAGAAGAACGTCTGAAAGTCCAAAATAATAAGTTAGCAGATATTGAAATTATTAAGAGCCGTATTGAAAATCTAAATCAACAAATTACTGGCTTCATAAATAACATTAAGCTCAAATGTAGAGAATATTATGATGAAATTGAAAAAATAAGAGAGCAATTAACAATTTCAAGAGATAAGTTAGTGATTGAATCAGAGGCGAGGTTAAACACTAAAAACTATCTTAAAGCATTGGATAGGAGCATTAATCAGCAAAGCTATCAAGGTCAGGAAATAGTAAATAAGGAAATTAATAGTGTAGAAGCCTTTTACGAGCATGCTCATTCTCTTTTTGATAAATTAGTTAAAAATCAAGTTACGCTAAAAGGTGGAAGCACCAATATTGAATTATGCCAAAAGATTCTAGCAACCAACTATTTCGATATTTCCTATAACATTATTTATGAAGATGTTTTTGAGCAAATGTCAGAAGGGAAAAAAGCTTTTGTTGTTTTGATGCTATTACTTGATTTTAGTAACAAGGATTGCCCAATTCTTATTGATCAACCAGAAGATGATCTAGATAATCGAGCTATATATACGGAACTTGTTAAATACCTAAAAACAAAGAAAAAAGAGCGCCAGATTATTTTAGTTACTCATAACCCCAACATAGCCGTAGGTGCAGACTCTGAACTAATTATTGTTGCTAATCAGAATGGTATAGATTCTCCAAATAAAGATAAGCGTAAGTTCCAGTATGTATCAGGAAGTCTTGAGAATACAGCTGAGTTTAATCAACACTGTACTACTGTTTTAGACTCTCAAGGTATAAGAGAACATGTATGTGAAATACTTGAGGGTGGCTCTGAAGCTTTCAAACAAAGAGAGTTAAAATATAATCTTCCATAAAAAGCATATAACAATTAGCTCCAGCGGACAGTTTAAAGCGTCACTTTTTTTGCATACGCAAAAACGTGCCACTTTAAACTGCCGCTGAGCATGGCGTTAGGCTATTCAAACCAAATACAAACCAAATAGGAATAACCATTGGCGATAATACATTTAATTGAAGGACCTGTAGGTTCTGGAAAATCCACATTTTCACTTAAGATGATGGAAGAAATGGATGCTATATATTTTTCACTTGATGATTGGATGGCTTCACTATTTAAACCAGACCGTCCAAATACTGGAGTCATGGAATGGTATTCTAATCGAAAACAGAGATGTATTAACCAAATTTGTAAAGTTGCTCAACAGGCTCTCAATTCGAACACAAATGTAATTCTAGAATTGGGGCTTATCAACAAACAGGCACGGGAGTATTTTTTAGAAGCTATACATATGGAGCGTTATAACATGATAGTTTATGTGTTAGAGGCTGATAGGCTTATTCGAAGAGAACGAGTAAAGCGCAGAAATATTGAAAAAGGTGATACATATTCAATGATTGTTCCTGATGATATCTTTGAAATAGCTAGTAATATGTGGGAATCAATAACAGAAAATGAGTTTGTCGGAATGGATGTACGCTATGTATCAACTAATGAGTGGTAGACATCGTATGGGCATAAAATAATGTGAGTCATTTTTATGAAGCAAGTAAAAAATGTAAAACTGACAGATAATATCGTTGAACTGGTCAGGCAAATAAATGAAGCGTCATGGGATGCAGAAAATAAAATAGAAAAATATGACGAAACTTCGTTAACTAGTTATCTTGAGCGTCAAGATACTATTTTTATTTCATGCCATGAGATTACTGAAAAAGAATCTTTTCTCCTCGGTATAGGGTCGGCTCGCATAGAAATCAAACCATATTGCCGAGAATTCTGGCTATATGTAGATGAAGTTCATGTTTGCTCAGATCATCGTAGAAAGGGAGTAGGAAAACAAATGATGAACGAACTGTTACAAATTGCCCATGATTATGATTGTGAAGAAATATGGCTAGCCACAGAAATCGATAACATGCCAGCAAATGCACTTTACCAATCTCTTAATCCTACTAATGCATCTCAAGTTGTGGGTTATATTTATGAGATTAAAAAGTAGATATTTTGTTAGACGACAAAATAGGCTGTTATGCACAAATTTATATAAGCACAGGAGGAAAAAATGTCTCTCGGAGCGATAAATTATGTAGCTTTAACGGTTACAGACTTAGAAAAATCAAAAAAATTTTATGCACCAGTTTTGCAATTTTTTGGTTACAAAAATTCAGGAGATTTACCAGGCGTATCCTTATGGGAGTCACACAGCACAGGTAGTGCAATTAACCTTTGGCAGGCTAAACCTGAACTAGATCAACGCAAGCATCATGACTATGCACCAGGCTTACATCACTTAGCATTCAATGCCAGTAGCAAAAAAGAAGTTGATGAATTATTTCAACTGTTACTAAGCATAAACGCTAGTATCGTTGATGAGCCATCAGAATATGATTATGCACCTGGATATTATGCTGTATTTTTTACTGATCCAGATAATATAAGAATTGAATTGGCACATATTCCTGGTTTAGAGTTTTGTCGTGAAAACAATGCCTAACAAGCCGCCCCTGAGCAAGGCGTTATACAAATAAAATCACACAAGGCTTATATTGTACGATATAATGTACAAACATTACTTTGGAGTGATCAAGATGCAAAGATTAAGAGTAGACCAAGATATTCGCCCTCTCTCTGAATTTAGAGCAGGTGTAGCAACGTTTTTTAAGCAAATCCAAGAAACTAAACGACCTTTGGTAATTACACAGCATGGTAAAGGTGTAGGCGTATTACTGGGTGTCGATGCGTATGAAGAAATGCAAGAAACTATTGAGCTTCTTCAAGATGTTCAAAAATCGGTTTCTCAGATAAATGATGGTGAAGGAATAGAACATAACGAAGCTAAAAAACTTGTTTTAAGTAGGCTTAGTAGTAATGGAAATTGAATGGTCTCCACTAGCTGTAGAAAGAGTAATCGAAATGGCGGAGTATATTGCCCTAGATAAGCCTGATGTGGCTGTTCAATGGGCTAGTAATATATTTGATTCAACTGATAAATTGAAGGAACATCCAAGATTAGGACGGATTGTTCCAGAGATACAAGAAGATGAATACAGAGAGTTAATTGAAGGTAACTATCGAGTCATTTATTTAATTGGTGAGCATAAAATATCCATTTTAACTGTACGGCATGGAAAACAACTGTTATCTGTTGAAGATCTAAAATAAATAAGTGTATAACAAGGCATTACACTTTGACCAACAACCCAGTGAAGCTTTTGTACATTCACCCTACTCATTATTGCACAAAAACTGTGCTGTGTTAACCATTATATATGTCCTATTTATCCCATTTATCCTTTCCCACGTTATGCATAGTGATGAGCCCAATGAGTCTTATGCTTTTAGTTTAAAGAACATCCCTACAAAATAAAAAAGACGCTACTAAGAGCGTCTTTTTTCTATCGCAACCAAACTTTCTTATAAACTATAACCTCTTTCGTCATGACTGGTAATATCCAAACCTTCGATTTCTTCCTCTTCAGGAACTCGAATTCCCATTGTTTTGTCTATCACTTTTAAGATGATATAACTTAACACGCCAGACCAAACTAAAGTAACAACAACTGAAAGTGCTTGAGCACCAAGTTGAGCTGCCATGGTTACACCTTCGCTAAAACCAACACCACCAAGTCCGGCTGAGACAAATACACCAGTCAATAATGCACCTATTATTCCACCAATTCCATGAACCCCAAAAACATCTAGTGAGTCATCGTAATTGAACTTGTTTTTCAACACGGTAGCACCCCAATAACAGCCAAGACCCGCAGCAAATCCGATGGCAATTGCACCAGTTGGGCCAACAGATCCAGATGCTGGAGTAATGGCAACTAAGCCAC
>JALWML010000332.1 GCA_027083915.1 Lysobacterales bacterium
CTGGAGTACAGGACTTGCCTATATGGTTGCCACCAATTTTTACCAATTAAGCCATTTTTCACGCCATCCTTTAAGTGCTAGCATATGGTTGTTTGCTTTTGTAGGAATAATCACTTCACTTTATTTATACTTAAAAAAAGTAGGCAATCGCGTCGATTCGATTCAATTAAAAGTCTTGTAATTTTTGAACTTTTTCCACAGCTAATGCTGTTTAAGGAACGCAAAGATAATCAACAAGAACAGTGTCATTGCGAGGAGGTACGACGCGGCAATCTCATTGGGTATCGTGCTTTTGTTTGAGACAAAGTTTCAAAAACCTCATAATAAATGAGTTTTAAATCTGGTGGGCAAGCCACACCTTACAAGTTAATTGATACTACCTACCTAATAAACCAATATCTAATAACCAAATACAATAAATATAGTCCAACAATAAAAATCGGAACATATATTAGCGCTAAAATTTTTGAAAAAGAACTTTTCATCATTTTTTGTTTTAAATGATTTGGTTTTTCGCTTGATTTAATTTCACCCTCCCAACGCTCAACAACTTCCCTAGCCTTTTCAAAATCCTCTTCATCAACCATTACCTTCACCAATCCTTGTGGTTGCAGTTCGCCCACGCCTCCTTGTAGTAAATCACCCATGATATGGCTAGGAATATCGGCAAAACCTAATTGGTCTTGAATGAGTTTGGCATCAATTGATGAATTGGCTTGGTAAATGGTTATCATATTTTTAATGATAGCATATAATAGTTCGATGAATCAAAAAATACACAAGTTACCGAGTTTACTAGTCGATCAAATTGCTGCGGGTGAAGTGATTGAACGACCTGCTTCGGTAGTTAAGGAGTTGGTGGAAAACGCGCTTGATGCCAAAGCCACACGCATCACTATTGAAATTGAAAACGGTGGTAAAAAATTGATACGTATCACCGATAATGGCATTGGTTTGGGCAAAGATGACATGACTCTGGCGATAGAACGCCATGCCACCAGTAAAATTAACTCCTTAGAAGATTTAGAAAGTCTAAACTCTTTGGGTTTTCGTGGCGAAGCTTTGCCGAGTATTGTCTCGATTAGTCGCTTTAGTTTAATTTCAAAAATTGCTGATAGTGATTATGCTTTTCAACTTAACTGTTTGGGTGGTGCTTGTGAACCTGTAAAACCAGCTCAACATCCACAAGGCACAACCATTGAAGTACGTGATTTGTTTTATAACACGCCTGCACGTCGACGTTTTTTAAAAACTGATCGCACCGAATTTTTACGCATTGATGAATTAATCAAACGGGTTTCTTTATCACGTTTTGATGTGGGATTTACCTTGATTCATAACGGTAAAACCGTGCGTAGTTCACAGGGCGGCAATCAAGAAGCCAATAAAAAAATGCGTATTGTGCAATTGTGTGGAAAAGACTTTTTTGAGAATGCTTTTTTTATTGATGAACAACGTTACGGCATGAGGCTATATGGTTGGGTTGCTAAACCCTCATGGAATCGTGCATCGGCAGATAGGCAGTTTTTTTACATCAATGGTCGCATGATAAAAGACAAGCTTATTGGTCATGCGGTTCGTCAAGCTTACCAAGATGTTTTATTTCATGGTCGTTTCCCTGCTTTTGTTTTATATTTTGAACTTGATCCAACATGGGTTGATGTCAATGTTCACCCAACAAAACACGAAGTGCGCTTTCGAGAATCCCAACAAGTCCACGGCTTTATTTTTGGTTCGCTCAATCATGCCTTATCGCAAACCAAACCCGGTTCTGACTTGCAAGCCAGCGGTGAATTGGGCTTAAATACTGCCAATATTACACCTATTGATTATTCTAAAATGCAATCATCGCTTCAATTTGGTAGACCAAGTGCTGGCAATTATGTTGCCGAAGAACCCAATAATTACTTACAATCCATCGCACAGGCAAGTCAATCATTACCGTCTTTTCAAGAGACAGCAAGCACCTCACAAGAGCAAGAAGAAATGCCACCACTAGGCTATGCCAAAGCACAAATTCATGGTGTTTTTATCATTGCAGAAAATGCACAAGGCATGATTGTGGTGGATATGCACGCCGCACACGAGCGCATAACTTACGAATATTTTAAAAGTAATATTGAAAACCAAGGCATTCGCTCACAAAGTTTGCTCGTGCCACTTGCTATATCGGTAAGTGAACGCGAAACCCATGCTGTAGAACAACACAAAACGTGGTTTGAAAAACTAGGCATTGGTATTCAAGTTGGTTCAAAAGAATCGGTTATCGTGCGAAAAGTACCAACTCTTCTTGCCAAAACCGACATCGAAAGCCTCATCAAAGATGTTTTATCCGAAATTGTTATGTTGGGTTCAAGCACAAAAATAGAAGCTAGCATGAATGAACTGCTATCATCCATGGCATGTCATGGCTCGGTTCGTGCTAACCGACAGATGACCATAGTCGAAATGAATGCCTTATTGCGTGAAATGGAAAAAACCGAACGAGCCGATCAATGCAACCACGGCAGACCTACATGGGTTCAAATGGATATGAAACAATTAGACAGACTGTTTTTGCGTGGGCAATAACCTTTGCGAATCTACATGTTGTATAGTCATTACGAACAATATTGAATGTATTGAAAATTTGAGATATACTATTTTTTTCACAGTAATAAATTACTAGATGTTTAAGTTAATAACTCTTATGCTTTTGCTATCAAGCAATAGTCAATCTCAAACTCACTCACCAATTAATTGGAATGATAATGAATTGAAGTGGTATGACTATGAACAAGGGATTAAACAAATTAAATCTACTGGTAAACCTAGTATTTTTATTATTTATGCAGATTGGTGTCCTACATGCAAAGAATATTCAACGTTGTTTTCCAAAAAATCAGTGGTAAAAAATCTAGAAGGATTAATTTTAATTCGAATAAATAAGGATGCCAATCCAACAATTAGTAAAGATTATAGTTTTGATGGAGAATATGTGCCAAGAACTTTTGCCCTAAACAACAAAGGTGAAATCATTACTAAATTCTATTCTGACAAAGCTAAATATACTTATTTTATTCCACCAAGTAGTCCTGAGTTTTTAATTGAGTTTTCTAAATTAATTAAAAAGTTTGGAGTATGAACCAATATTTTAAGGTGTTAACTATACCAATTGATAATCACATCTCAGTGAGTTGAGGTAAAGATTATTTAGTTGTTATTTAGCCAACCACTCAATCATCAAATTTTTAATCTGAGTTTGGTACGCTATACCCTCTAACGTAGCTTTTTGTTTGAATGTTTCTAATAGATGCTCTGGAATTTTGATACTAATAAGTTTAGAAGGTGATTTAACTTGTGAATGCATAAGTCTAAAGTTTTCAATAAAATCAAATTTTTCTTCAACGCTTAAGTCCTTGCAACGTTGTAAATATTCATCGGAAAATGTTTGCAATGCTCTCATAGTTTTTCTAATGCCTCAATATCGAGTAAATCTTGTTGTCGACCACTTTGTTTTTTCATTTGAATCAAGTCTTTTTTTGAAATAATTCTAATCGGTGTGTGTTGGTAATTAATAGTAACAAAATCAAGCTTAGATAAATCATGCGTAATAATAATATCCACCTGTTGGCTTGGTTTAATTGGGTTATAAAAATTCCAGGCGATTAAATTTCGGTTGTTGATATACTCCTCTTTAAAATAAAATACATCCTTGGCAGTAATTGGTAAACGTGGCAATAAATTCATGGACTTCAATAAGGCTTCGGTATCTTCAAGAGTCTTAAGTGACCACTTTAAAACTAAATCAACATCCATAGTTCCTCGCACCGCACCATGAAAGGCAACCGCATGACCGCCTACCAGTGCATAAGGAAGGTTGTTTTGATTGAGTTTTTTGACTAAATTAATTAAAAACATAACAACAGTATATACTGATATATAC
>JALWML010000333.1 GCA_027083915.1 Lysobacterales bacterium
AGCTTGGTTTCACCCGTTGGGTGGTAATTGATTTGTCATAAAACCATTATACACCAAGGCTTTTAGCTTGTTATTACTTTTCTATATCGGGATTAGGGATTATAGAAAATTTTGCAAAAACTTTAAATGAACCCTTTCAAATTATTACTATTCTACTTAGAAACTATGTATTTATACCACTAATAGTTAGTTATATTTATTCAATAAAAATGAGGAAAACAGGTAGACCTAGCATTGTTTTTTGGTTTTACTGCGGTATTTATATTTTTATATTTCTTGCTACATTATCACATTTATTTACTAAAGAACTTGATCTTGAAGTTATTTTAGAACCAATAGTTACAGGAATAGTATCACTCCTACTAATCAGATTTGCTTATAAATCTAAATCTATGTATCTTGACAGCGTGGAAACTGCGGAATTAATCGCGCAAGAAGAAAAAAGAAATGATGATATTTTAAAACATGCAGAAGCAATAATACTAGCAGAAAAAATAAAAGGAAAAAGTGAATAAACTGTTATTCAACTTTGGGCTACTTCGTGAAATAACTCACAACTCCCTCAAAACCGACATTGGCACAAACAAGCGCATAGGATTATCCGAAAACTCATGAAAGAAATTAAACCTTTGGTAGAACTTCAAAGCATCAGCATCTAATACATCTAGCACCAATCCAAAAGCAGGTAATCCTCTGTCACACAATCGAACCACATGACGCAGGGCATAGATCAACATTTTCCCCCTAAATGATTGCCTTGATAATTAACATCAACGGCCAATCTTGCCAGTAAAGCAATAGGGATGGGATAATGAGGCAGGCTTTGATTGGTCGGAATACCTTGTTTGACAACATTTGATGCCGCTATGGTGTAAGAAGCAACTACTTTATCTTTTTCAGCACTTTCATCTAATGTTAAAACCATGGTGCGACTTAAACCTAGTTTGGCGTGTTTATGGGCAAATCGGGAGAGAAATTGATTCATGTCTTTTTTGCCACAGTCAAATTGTTTAACGCTGTGTTGATTCTTGTCTAGAGCAACAAATTTTTGTGCAAACTTTATGCTATTTGTCTCGGGCAAGTTTCTAGAATCCTTCCTTATCTAAGCGACTAGCGGCCTGTTTGATTTCATCACTGAGTTGATACTTTGCTTCGTCTTCACAAACTTGTACAAAATTATCAAACTGTTGATTGCTCAGAGTGATTTCATTATGAAATTTTAAAGTTTTTGGGGCATCCTCGCAGACAAGTTTTGCTAAATAATCCGTCAAAGTAATGCCATTAAGCAAAGCGGCACGCTCTGCCATACGTTTAACTTCAGGCAAAAATCGCGCCTCAATTCGTTCTCTTTTAGCAATCATGATTGGTTATACATTAATAATTAAGGTTATTGTACGGTAATTTGACGTATAAATCAACAATCTATACAGTAAGTAAATTAATGGCAGAGTTTATGATTGATGAGTATGGTAGGTAGATGATGGGCGAGGCCCATCTTACACCAGTTAAATCTTTGAGTTACTTATCAGACTCAAACCTAACCAACTCTGGAAATAGTTTAATAAAATGTGCTTTGACCAATTGATTAGCTAATAATCTTTTATACTCAGCTGTGCCACGAACATCTGAAATGGGTGAAATTTCAGTATTCATCACTTCGATGGCTTGTTTTAGTGTATCGTTATTAATTTCTTTACCAATTAAAAATTCACACGTTTTGGTTAAGTATTTAGGAATAGCAGCAACGCCTCCTACCGATAAATCACAAGCCACCACTTTATTGTCTTCAACTTCGATATGAATCGCTGTATTGACTGTGGCTATATCGAGGTGTTTGCGTTTGGAGACTTTTTCAAAATTGAAATAACTATTTATTGTAGGCAGTCTAAACCACAATTTGGCTATTGATTCACCTTTGTTTAAATCAATTTTTTTGTAGTCTAAAAAGAAATCCTTGAGTTTTACCTCTCTGCTTTCGTCATTAAGAACAATTAATAATGTTGCATCAAGCGCTAAGAAAATCGCACTCATATCGCCAATCGGTGAGGCATTAACAAAATTACCTGCTACGGTTGCCATATTGCGAATAGCTTCGGATGATAAAAGGCGTAAGAAGTCTTGTAAATGAGCAATACGGTTTTGCAATTCTTGATTATCGAATAAATCCGTAACCGTTGCTAACCCTGAGATTGAACAAACATTATCTTCAATAATAACTGGCTGGCCTTGTTCTAAGGTGATGTAACGTAAATCTGGGGTTTGCAACAAGCTATCTGCTTGTTGTACGTATAAATCTGTTCCACCAGCGATGATTTTTTCGCCACGCACTTGATGTGCGGACTGAATCTTCTTGAGATTATTACTCACACTGGCAAAATACTGTGGGATAAAGTTGTGTTTGATTAACTGTTCTAGCGTATATTTTTTGCCCTGCTCTCTACAGTTTTCAACCAACTCCTTAGCTGCATTGATAATAGCTACATAACCTGTGCATCGGCATATATTGCCACTGATGGCATCGAGCATTTGTTGTTCATTATCGGCATTGTTATTTAAACAATAATTTGCCATCGCTACCACAAAACCTGGGGTGCAAAAACCACATTGAGAAGCATAGCTATCTTTTAGACTTTGTTGCACTTGGTTGAGCTTATTAGCTAGATTTAAGCCTTCAACCGTGACGATGTGTTTACCCTCTGCATTGGCTAGTGGTGAAATACAGGATGTAATTGTGTGATATTGTACACTTTGTTGGTCTTGAGACAACTCACCTACCATTACGGTACACGCACCACAATCACCCTCTCGACAGACTATTTTTGTGCCCTTAAGGTTTCTATTTTCACGAATAAAATCCACTAAAGTCATGGATTTGTTTGTATTTGTTCTTATTATTTTGTCATTGAGTATAAATTCTATCATCTGAGTATTTTAATGGATTCATTTGGGACTTGTATAAAAAAATGCACCTAATTGAAATTAATTTTCAATTAACTGAGAGATTTCATTTCACTTATTCACTTATTAGCCTATAGTATCTAATAAAATATCGTGTAGGGATGTGCATATGAAAACAATTCAAGGTAGACTTTCTGGTTTGAAAGTTAAAAACGATTTAAAAAACATTAATGGGATGACAGTTTTGTCTTTTAAAATTGAAAATACACCCATTGAGTTAAGCTCCCATAAAGAGATTAAACTTGATGAAGGAGATGAAATATTAGTAGCAGGGATGAAGAATAACGAAAATATTTTTAAGGCTTTTTCTTTTAAAAAATTATAACTTCTTAGTTTCGTTTGGAAAATGACTTATACAAAAAATTTATAACTCTTTAAGCAAATAAAAAGACTCATGACCTTTTGGTCTGTCTTTGATACTGTATTGTAGCTGATAACCCTGCTTTTCATAGAAAGGTTTGGCTTGCCAGCTAGTAGTTTCGACAAAGGATTTTTCATAGCCTTTTGACTTTGCAAAACTTTCTGCCTTTTCAATCACTTTTTCACCCAAACCCTGTCCTCTACAGCTTTCATCAAGCCATAACAGTTCAATATGCAAGGTATTCCAATAACAAACTGCACGTAAACCACCCACCACTTTGTCATTATCTTTTACAAAGATAGAGAATTTTATTTCATCATCGTAAGGTTCTAAACCAACTGTGTTTCGGTTATAGTTGATGATGCCATCGCTTATGGTTTTGGCATTATTTTTTGATGGTTTTGTTGTGAGTTCTAACTTCATATTTAGTTATTTGATGTCATATTTTTTCATTATAACCCGTAATAATTAGTGCATTAATAAAAACAGGAGAAAATTATGCATAAATTATTTAATACAAAAAAGACCATTTTTACGCTAATTATGAGTTTATTTTTCATTTCTAACAATGTATTCGCACTCAGTTGTGGCGATATTA
>JALWML010000334.1 GCA_027083915.1 Lysobacterales bacterium
CGTTATGTTTTTAAAAACTCAAAAAACAACACCGTTTTCTACCTGATTTTTGCCATAGCTGTTACGGCTTCGGTGCAATTGGTCGGGGTGTACTTGGTCTTTTCCAGTTTAATTATTCCAGCTTTAACCACTAGAAGAATAAGCTCAGTCAAAAAACGCACCATTATTGGTTTATTAGTAGGCGCAGGCGGTTATTTGTTTGGTTTATTGTTGTCGGTGATTTGGGATTTACCAAGCGGTTCAATAATTGTTTGGACATTGGCAAGCTTAGGTTTGGTCGTAAATTTTATTTACCGTAAATAACCTAAAAAGTTTATTATTCTTCGTATAAGTATTGACTTAATAAATGATAAATCTTATAAGATGAAAATGGTTTTTACTGTATATTCACAACTTATCAAAAAACACAAACTCTCACGACTAATCTCTTGTGTGTTTGTGTTGTCATTTGTTTTTTTACAGTATAACAATCTTAGTTTTGAAAACAGCCCACTTCAAAATGAATCAGAGAATTTTTATACGTTGAACTTTGAATTGGACGACAACGATAATGACAATGATTCAGATACCTGTAAGTTTCTTTCTTTTGAAATTAATTGCCTTACTTTTATAAATGTATCTGATGATTCTAAAACACCTCCACATTCCACTCTAACTTTTCAAAATTCATCTCGTGCTCCTCCACTAACGTAACCTTGCTTTTACGAATTTAAACTCCAAAAAAACTTATTGGAGCTTTTTTATTTCCTAATATTTTATATTTAAAAGAATGAATAGTTCATTCTTTTAATCGGCGTGTTGTTATGGATTATCCAAATATTACAATTTCAAAAAAACATAGTAAACCTAAATTTAGTCGTACAGTTCTACGCATAATTGGTTTGTTATTAATCATTTCTAGCCTAATTATGGTGCCACCAATCATCATTGGTTACATCTATCAAGATGGTGATATTAAACCTTTTATTGGCGGATTTATAACACTATTTATTTCAGGAAGTGCTTTATTATTTACTTACCGAAGCGCAAAGTCGGACTTGAAAATCCGCAGTGGGTTTATCGTTGTGGGTTTATCATGGCTCATTATTGGCGGTAGCTGTGCTATCCCCCTTTACTTTTCTCATTCCCTAAATTTATCCTTAACTGATGCTGTTTTTGAGTCTGTATCAGCTTTAACGACAACAGGTGCAACAATTACTAGTCATTTGGATGAGCTGCCTCATTCTCTGCTATTTTATCGCCAACTACTTCAATGGCTAGGAGGGATGGGTATTATTGTTTTGGCTATTGCTATTTTACCTATGTTACGTATTGGTGGCATGCAAATGTTTAAAGCCGAAACTCCTGGACCAATGAAAGACAATAAACTCACTCCTCGCATTACTGAAACAGCCAAATCATTATGGTATTTATATTTAGGTATTACTTTGCTTTGCGCTTTGGCATTTTACATGGCTGGTATGAATGGATTTGATGCTATCGGACATGCCTTTTCCACTCTTTCAACTGGTGGTATGTCTACTCATGATGATTCAATGGCCTATTTTGATAATTCATTAATTGAATTTATTGCTATGATTTTTATGTTTATTGCTGGTATTAATTTTAGCTCTCACTTTATTGCATGGCGCTCTGCTTCACTTAAACCCTATCTTAATGACACAGAAATAAGAACCTATGCGAGTATTGTACTAGCTTCTATTGTATTGATTGTTCTCATTTTACTCGACAATGAGTCTTATCCAAGTTTATATGAATCAATCAGACATGCTTCCTTTCAAGTAGTATCGATGATTACTACAACAGGATTTACCACTAATGATGTTAGCCAGATGCCTAACTTAGTTCCGTTTTTACTTATTTTACTTGGAACAATGGGTGCATGTGCTGGTTCAACTTCAGGCGGGATTAAAATGATAAGAATTGTATTACTCAACAAACTCAGCATGCGAGAATTGTATCGATTGATTCACCCGCACGGCCAATTTATTGTAAAATTAGATGGTAAGACAGTTAATTACCGTGTCTTAGATTCTGTTTCTGCCTTTATGTTACAGTTCATTTTTATTCTAGCACTGTTCACTATGGTCTTACTTTTTTTTGGTGAAGACTTAACAACCGCTGGAACCTCTGTTTTATCATCAGTTGCCAACATCGGTCCAGCTCTGGGAACGACTCATGTCAATTTTGTCCATTTAGCCGATGGCAGTAAATGGGCTTTATCACTTGCAATGATATTTGGTCGATTAGAAATTTTTACACTTTTTGTGTTATTGATTCCTTCTTACTGGGAAAGTTAAAGAGTCATGCTACTACAAGGTTAATATTACTTGTACCAACTCTGGTTTTTTATATAATGGTCAGATGCAGAGTTCTTCACAATTTAATGCACAACAAAATAATAACTCAACCTTTGGGAAAGTAGTTCTAAGAATTGTTGGCTTATTACTGACTATTGCAAGCTTATTTATGCTGCCACCAATAGTGATTGGTTTCATTTATCAAGATGGTGATATCAAACCCTTTATTCAAGGCTTCTTAACATTAATTATTTTGGGGTTAAGTCTACTTTATTTTTTTAGAAAAGCCAGCAGTGATTTGAATATTAGAACAGGATTTATTGTTGTCGCACTTTCGTGGATTATTCTCGGAATAAGTGGAGCAATTCCCTTGTACTTTGACACCACACTCAACCTATCGCTTGCTGACTCAATTTTTGAATCTGTTTCTGCCTTAACCACAACTGGTGCAACCATCATTACTCACCTAGATGATTTACCTCACTCTGTTTTATTTTACCGACAACTCTTGCAATGGCTTGGAGGAATGGGAATCATTGTTCTGGCCATTGCAATACTACCGATGCTACGTATTGGCGGAATGCAGATGTTTAAAGCTGAAACTCCTGGTCCAATGAAAGACAATAAATTAACACCACGAGTAACCGAAACTGCAAAAATGTTATGGTATATTTATTTAGGCTTAACCCTCATTTGTGCTCTGGCTTATTTTATGGCAGGAATGAACTTATTTGACGCAATTTCTCATGCTTTTGCCACATTGGCTACTGGTGGCATGTCGACTCATGATGCTTCAATTGCTTATTTTAATAATCCATTAATTGAATCAATTTGCATGATCTTCATGATTATTGCAGGAATTAATTTTGCTTCTCATTTTATTGCCTGGCGAAGTGCCTCAATGAAAATATATTTAAAGGATACGGAAATTAAAGTTTATATCGGCATTATGATTGCTGCTCTATGCCTGACTTCACTGGTATTAATAATTAACAACTCCTATCCATCCCTATATGAAACAATTCGACACGCCTCTTTTCAAGTAGTTGCCATGGTAACTAATACAGGGTTTTCCACCACAAATATTAGTACAATGCCCGTTATGTTACCCTTGTTTTTACTATTACTTGGCTCTATTGGCGCCTGTGCTGGATCAACATCAGGTGGCTTAAAACTTATAAGACTTATTCTACTGTATAAGCTCAGTATTCGTGAATTCTATCGTTTAATTCATCCGCATGGAAAATTTATTATTAAGCTTGATGGTAAGACAGTAAATTACCGTGTTTTGGACTCTGTATCAGCATTCATCTTGCAGTTCATGTTTTTACTGGCTGTATTTACACTAATCTTAATGACATTTGGTGAAGATGTTTTAACTTCATCAACAACAGCATTATCTGCCTTAGCTAATTTAGGTCCAGCTTTAGGAGATGCCAGTTCAAATTATGCAAATTTAAATGACAGTAGTAAATGGCTTTTATCATTAGTAATGGTATTTGGCCGCCTTGAAATATTTACTATCTTTATATTATTTATTCCTGCTTACTGGGAAGGCTGAATCTAAAAACAACTAGATAACGTTATAAGCAAAAAAAAGCAATGAGCTTA
>JALWML010000335.1 GCA_027083915.1 Lysobacterales bacterium
TGCAATCTCATCGCAAGAAAACCCGCCAACAACTTGCAGCATTAAGGGCTCTGCATATTTTTTATCTAATTTCATAATAGCATCACGAATCAAGTCTATTTCCATTTTATCATCTGGTTGGATAGGTTTAGTGTCTTCGATATCAAATTCCAATTCATCTAATGAGGTAATGGGTGGAACTTTTCGTTCAAAAAGGCGTGCAAATTCACGTCGTAAAATCATAAATATCCAACTCTTGGCTGCTTTTTCATTTCTTAATGAATCTAAAGCTTTCCAAGCCCTTAGATAAGTTTCTTGCACCAAATCTTTGGCTAGAGCATCATTTTTGCACAACCAAAAGGCGAATCGATAAAGATCGTCGCTTAGGTGTCCAATAAGTGCATCAAATTTTCGTTCTTTTTGTTTCATGATAAGTAAGACCGTTGAGGCAAGCTTTTCTTTCAATTTAAATAATAAGTTGGCGACAAATAAACCTTACCATTCCTACCTATTGCTTTAATTCTAAATTGTTTGTCTTTGATAGCACCCTTGTTTACAAAAATTTCAAATCCATTATTAGGAGAGTTTGGATCATTAATTTCTGGAAATTGTTGTCCTATTCCTTCATTTTTATTTCTGAAATCCTTAATCTCCATCTCATTTTGAGCCACTAACCACAGCGATTGAATACCAATTTTATCTAAAATAACCCAACCAGAAATGCTAATCATAGAATCATTGAACTGCGAATTAACATAAAAAAGTGGAGGTATGTCACAAGACCCTTTATCGTTAATCTTGAATAAATGGAATTGTTTATTACTTTGTTCAATATTGACCGTTTCTCTATGGTTCATTTGTGGGAAATAGCTGCATAATTGAGTATAGTATTTACCTTTATTCTTTAGTTTAAGAGTAGAATCCTCCACCACTAAAAGCGCTTTTTCTCTATAGTTTTGAGGCTTATCCAATAACATACCCATTATTTGAAGTTGCTTTTGTCTACCATGTTTAATGCTTTTTTCATGCGGCAACACTTTAATTTTATTTGGCATATTGAGCTCAAATGCCAGCTCTGCTGCTGTCATGAAATAATCAGCAACTAGGTTATTTGTTTGCATAATTTTAAGGTTTTTCTCAACTTCTTTTGCTAATACTTTCCAACCAATTGAGTTGTCGAGTATTCGCGCTTGTACTGTGGAATTTTCTTTATTCTCAAAGGTTAAAACCATTAATAATACGATTGAAAACACACCTCCACTGATAAAAGCAAAATTGAGTAATTTTTTATTTTTGGGCAATAAATAAGGTGCTATAACCAAAACAGGAACATAAGAAATCAATAGCCAATGAACCGTGGTTCGTAATCCATCTGCAAATAAACTGGTTATAAAATAAAATATAGCATGTAATAGTGCAGTTAATAGTATCCATTGGACAATTCTAGGCTGTTTTTTAATCTGTACAATGCCTTTAAACCAAACAAATAAGACCACTGGTGTAATAACTAGAAATTGCGATAACGTAAAATTGAGGTTGCTGAGTTGGAATTCCCACGGGTGTCTACGACCAAACTGGAATACAAATAAAACAAAATCATGATTTAAATTAAAATAAAGTATAGGCACTAATCCCAACAAAGCAATTGGCATAGTTATCATTAAAGCCGGTTTGATTATTCTTAACTGTTGATAGTAAAGAACAACAAAAGATACTCCAGCAAAAAATAACCAAATCCACATGCGCACATGCACATTGATACTCAAAGCCACAAGCACCCCGAGGACAACCCAATAATGGTATTTATTATATTTTACCGCTTTGACGAGAAAGTAACTCAACCACAAAACAAAGAACAACAACCAAATATCTGGTAATGCCATGGTTGCAATTAAAGTTAATAACGGAATAGATAGAATTATGAGTGTGTTTTTAAACTTAATGTTAAACTCTTTAGCCAGCAAAAAAACTGCATAAATTAAACCGATAAAACTTAAATAAGAAAATAATCGCAAAGAAAAATAATGATTACCAAAGAATTCTGTCCCAAGGCGAATCATCCATGGTGTCCAGCCGGGTATTTCTGCATAAGACCAATCTAAGTGTTGAGCCTCTAACCAATAAAACGCCTCATCTCCGAATAACTGTAAATTAAAGACGAGCCACAACTGTAAAGTTAATAAGGCAATGATAAATAGGATGCGTAGAAAAGCACTCATTCTAGCATTCAGGAATTTTTAAGTACTTGCCTGCGCGGATTAAATAACGTGGTGCTTTTAGGTGATTTAAACGCGCGATTTCTTTACGGCTTGTACACCTGAATTTTCGTGCTATTTTGCCTAAAACATCGCCCGACTTCACCTTGTAACGGAAATAACCCTGAGTCTGGCGAAAATCTGCATCATGTAAAGATTTGGCTAGTTTCATAAATTCTCTATTTTGGCACTTATTGTTAAAAGTCTCTTCTAATGACTTGGGAATACGTAAATCTACGTGAGCTTTAATAGTATTATCGGCTTTTATTCCTGAATTTAAATTGCGCAATATTCTAAACCAGCCATCAGAGCGTTGTTCTTGACCTAAACATATTGACAACTCACTTAATGAAGTCGGTTTCGCTAAATTTACCGTGATAATGTCTGTATTGACCTCATCCAATTTCACATTAAACTTTTCTGGGTCTTGAAAAATCAACATTGCCGCTAGTACAACAGGCACATAATGACGGGTTTCACGGGGTAAATCATAATAGAAGTTTTTGTCCCACAGTGGTTTATTTTTATGTTGCTTGTTTAATCTCCTGAAGCGATTTTCACCAGAATTATAAGCTGCTAAAACCTTCGCTCTATCACCATCATATAAATTGAGTTGCTCATTAATATAGGCAGCTGCAGCTTGTGCAGATTTTTTGGGGTTAAATCGTAAATCATAAGCACCGTCTTTACCCGACAAGCCTAAACGTCGTGCGGTTGCCGGCATTAACTGGAACAAGCCTCCTGCACCCGCACGTGAGCGAGAATGCACTTTGCCTCCAGATTCTTGTGCCATTATTGCCAAAACTAAAGCCTCATCTATGGCATATTGAGCGAATGCTGGTTGCATATCCTTTTTCAAAAATAAATAGTATTGCCAAGTATTAATTAATTGTGGTCTTTTCCACGTTAGCCATTCATTTAAAGCGCCACGGATAAGTTCATTTTTCATGTAATTACTTGAAAGATGAGCTTTTTTCAAAGTTGTGCCAGCTGCTTGCAAACTTGAACTGTTGTCAGCATGAATGGCTTGCTCATCAGTCAATATCTCTTTTTCTTCTGATTGCAAACCTCTTTCTTGCATCCACAGATTGAGTTGATTATTAAATTCTTTTTTGCAGACAGAATCAGCATAACATTGTGTCATTTCTTCAATAACAGAAGCACTGTTAATGGCTTGATGAGTATTTGAAGTGCTTTGTAATTCAGCATTCTTTACTTCAATGGTTTGTCCATCTTGTTGCTTTTTTAGACTTTGGCACGCGATTAATCCAAACAAAGAAATAACCGTTAATAAAATATTTTTCATGTTCGCTTTACAGACCCTATTCTCATTGTGTAATATGTTATCAACTAAATAACAGTGTTTATAGTATTCTTGATTTATGAGTGTTTTAACTTCAATAAAGAAATTGATGAGATTATCTGACATCTCAAAAGAATTAACAAGTCATGAATCTGAACAATTGCATTTAGCACTGACAACGCTAATGATTGAAATGATTCGTGCAGACTTTATTGAACTGCAAAAAGAAAAAAAAATTATGCATGAAGTCATGATGGCAAGCATGGAGTTAAGCAATAATGAAGCAAACTCTTTGATTGAAAATGCTGAGATAAACAGTGATTTTACTTTATCCTTACAATCACACACATCAGTGATAAATAATTTTTTAAC
>JALWML010000336.1 GCA_027083915.1 Lysobacterales bacterium
TTGCAAAAACTAGGTATTAAAAGTGCAATTTATTTTAATTCCGCAAAAACTATTGCCTTCTTCCAATGTGGAATGAGTAATTGTACCGATTTTTATACAAAAAGTTATGGCTTGTTTACTAGAAGCTTTTTAGGTATTAAAAGCTATATAGCGGTTGCTGCATTCGATAATGGAATTATTATAACAAACCCTCTAGCAGAAGTACACTTTACAAATCCTAAAACTTTTCCATTAAAAAACTTTAAGCCTGTTGATTTCAAAAACATCTCTGAACAAGAATGGATTTCAGTAAAAAATCATATCACAAAATATATCGATGAGTTTAGCACTAAACTACCTGAATTAATGACTAACAACGAGAACTTAACTCAATAAGAATCAAGTATTAGTTTCCTCGATTTATTGTTAAACTATCACTGAAATTTCGAAGGCACAAGGCAACACCTTGTGCCAACAAAATATTCATATTCTATTTACCATACTTCTTCAAATACCTCTGATTAAGCTCCTGTTGTCTGCTGTCTAGATTTAGTTTTCTTCCATCTATATAGGCATCTATTAGGATATTACCTTTCATGTCTAGGGCATCGCCTAGGGATACAAATAAGGTGGCACTTTTACCGACTTCTAGGGTTCCGTAATTTTTGTCTATGCCGAGTATCTTAGCTGTATTGCTTGTAATAGTTTGTAAGGCTTGCTCTTTGTCTAAACCATAGGCTGCTAATGTTCCTGCGGTAAAACCTAAGTTTCTAGAGCCCATGGTCATGCCGCCCTGGTAGGCGAGCGCCACTAATATTCCTGCTTGTTGCAACTTAATAGCCGTTGTATAACCTGCATCCACTGACATGTCTTTACGTTGAGGTGTTGTATGGACACCAGAAACTATCACGGCAATTCCAGCTTGCTTGACAAAATCAATCACTGGCAATACGCCTTGTCCAGCCACTAGAACAATAGATTGTGCTCCAACTTCTTTAAAAAAGTTAATTGCTTCAATAATTGCCTTGGGTTTATTAGCATGAATATAGACTTTTCGCGTACCTGAAAATACCGGTTTTACCGCAGCTAGTTTTATATTTTTAGCATCAGAGGTTTCTAATTTAGCTTCTTCAAACAATGATTTTATTTCATTCAATTGTTTGTGGTAGTTTTTATTCTTCACTGTTTTTAAGGTAAATGTTGCCATATCAAACTTTGGACGCATAGCACTTGGCCAATTCACATGTACTGCATCATCAGTGACGATGGCTGCATCTTGCCAGTTCCATGCATCAAGTTGAACAATTGATGACAAACCACTTACGAGTCCACCTCGTGGCGTTGGTTGAGCTAGCAAAACGCCATTGAACTTTAGTGTTGGTATGATTTCTGAATCGGTATTAAAAGCAACAATACTGCGGACATTTGGATTCATCTGACCCACCTCTTTATCATCAATGGTTGCTTTAACCGCATCAACTTCAGTTAAGCCAACACGCGTGACAGGCAAGATAAAACCTGGGTAGACGTGCTTTCCTTTTAAATCAATATCAGTTGGCATCCATTTCATTTTAAAATAACCTAAGCGACTAATTTTTCCGTCACTAAAGGCAATTGTTGCACCTTTCATCACTTTTCCGTTGCCAACATGAACAGTTGCGTTGTGATAGACAACTTCTTTATCTTGCTTAGCTGCTGGAGTTGGAGCAAGTGCACAAACTAACGAACTGACAAATAACGTGCATAATATTAAAATTCTCATTGTGCTGCTCCTAAGTATTCATAACCAGTTAGACTGTCACACTGCATGTGTTTTTCGGGTTTCATTGACACTGGCATTTTGGGTTCATCCGATTGATTAATTTGCTTGATTAACTCCGCACGTTTATTGACAATTTGAGCCTCAACTTGGGTTTGCGATTCTCTATCAAACAATAGCTTACCATCAACAAAAGTCTTCTGTGCAGTTGCATAAATACTCAATGGATTTGCATTCCATAAAACAATATCGGCATCTTTTCCAACCTTAATACTACCCATGCGGTCATCTAAATGTAAAAGTTTAGCTGGATTTAACGTTACCATTTTCCACGCTTGTTGCTCGCTTAATCCACCGTACTTGATGGATTTAGCTGCTTCTTGGTTCAAACGACGAGACATTTCTGGGTCATCTGAATTTATCGCTGTTGTCACACCAACTTTGGTCAAAATAGATGCATTGTATGGAATGGCGTAATTCACTTCCCACTTATATGCCCACCAATCGGCAAAGGTCGATGCGCCTACTCCATGGGCTAACATTTTATCCGCCACCTTGTAACCTTCTAAAATATGAGTAAAGGTATTAACCTTAAAATCAAAATCATCAGCAACATGCATTAGCATATTGATTTCTGACTGAACATAGGAATGGCAGGTGATAAAACGTTCTTTATTAATCACTTCAAGGGTCGCTTCCATCATCAAGTCTCGACGTGGCGCTGCTGTTTTCTTCTTCGCAGAACGACTTAATTTATTGTAGTCTTGCCATTGTTTTTCGTAGAGCAAAGCATTGGTGAAAGCATCTCTATATACTTGCTCTACACCCATTCGTGTTAAGGGATAACGAATTGAGTTTTGCGAACGTGAACGTTTGACATTTTCACCCAGTGCAAACTTAATGAATTTATCAGCTCCTTTGACCAACAACTCATCACCAGTTGCTCCCCAACGCATTTTTATCATGGCTGACTGCCCTCCAATTGGGTTGGCAGAACCATGCAAAAGTTGTGCAGCCGTCACACCACCTGATAAATTTCGATAAATCGAAACATCATCAGAGTTGAGAGAATCTTCCATTCTTACCATTGATGAATTAGCCATAATGTCATTGACCGATAACAGTGCAATATGAGAATGTTCATCAATAATCCCTGCCGTTAAATATTGTCCTTTACCGTCAATTATTTTGTCAGCTTTTATTGTGAGGTTTTTCCCAATTTTATTAATCTTTCCATTTTTTACATAGACATCAGTGTCTTCTAAAACACCCTCTGCTTCACCAGTCCAAACAGTTGCATGTGTAATAAGAAAACTCTTAGCAGTATCTTGTTGTGCTAAACCATAGGCAGAAAATGGCTGTGGAACCACTGGTATAGGCGTTTTTTCATCTGCTTTTTTATCCTTTTTCTCACTATCCTTAATTCGTTTAGCTTGCCATTGTTTAGCACTTCCTGCAATCTGTGCAAAAGCATTATGTTCAACTAAACCCAGCAGTGTTTGTGAATTTTTCTTATCATCAGTTATTGTTAAATTGATAAAGTCTTCACTAATTTTTGCTTTGTATTTGATCTTACTGTCTTTTTTAGTAGTTTTGATAGCTAGTTTACCAGCTTTATTTTGCAGCTCAATTTCATCCGTTTTACCATCAATTGTTAACGCATATATTCCCGATTGCAATGGATTCATTCTATTGATTTCATAACGCTCACCTGCTACCCAGTTTTCATTAATTTTCCCACCTTTCTCAAATATGTTTTTCTCAGCAATGATAAAATTAGCATAAGAGCCCTTTTTCAAATTACCAAGTTTGGGATTTTTGAGGAAACGTGCTGGAGTTGTTGTTAATGCAGCTAAAGCCTTATTTTGAGGCAATCCTTTCTTCACAGCTTTGGATAAATCTTTCAAAAAAGACTTATTGTTGGCAGGAACAAGAGCAAATTCAATACCATTTTCATGCAAATAATAGCTATTATAAGGCGCCATTTGCCATTTCATCATATCAGTTAGTGACACATTCCATGCATCTAATTCATCGCTAATTTTAGGTGCTTTTGGCATAACTAAAGGGACAATCAATTGACGATTTAATTTTTTTATGGCATCAATATGTTTGTATTCATCGCCAGATGTTTTGATGATTAATTGTTGATCAAACTCTTTGCCC
>JALWML010000337.1 GCA_027083915.1 Lysobacterales bacterium
ACTCCACTTGTATACCTAAATGATCCAAACCAACTTTATCACTGCGAGTTGAGATAGCAAAATTTACTTTAGGATCTTCCAACATCCATTTGGCATAATCTTCTTTCACTTTACTTGGTTGAATACCAAATAATGTTGTGTAATAGTTAATATTTTTATCTAAGTCTTTAACAGACAAATGGATATGTAATCGTTTCATAATTTTTCATGTTTAATATATATGGATATGCGTATATTATTATTTAATTAACAACAATTCAATGCATTAGGACGATTATGCATGGTTTTTAAACGTTTTTGGTCAATTTTAGACTGCGGTGTTTCTTGAAGCTCTTGAAAAATTGCATCGAGCAAATGCTCTTGCGATTCAGCAAGTGCCGTATTGATTGAATAATAGACCCATTTGCCTTTGCGAACATCAGAAATAACATCATGCGCTCTTAATAAGGTTAAATGTCGTGATATTTTCGGTTGTGACAACGCTAAAGCATAAGTCAATTCACAAACACACAGAGACTTATTTTCTTTAATAAGATAAAGACACCGTAATCGGGTTTCATCAGAGAATAACTTCAAATAACGAGCTAAGGATTTCATAATAGCAATTATAAACTAATTTTATTATATAGTCGTGCTACAAGTCCAAAATTAAAAACAACAGATTCATATTCTCAATAAATAAGCTACAACTTTTAAAATAACTAAATCAATTAGCTGAGTTATTTATGATTTTATTCTTGGTGTCATAACTATATCAAATCCACAGGTTTCATCACCCATTCCTCCAATACAAGTCACTTCTTTTGCTTGAACCTTTGAATGAGTTATTCCTTCTAAAGCTCCTGCAATTATTCCCCCTTCAAAATGGCAAATAGGTCGTCCCACAGGTTCCATTCCTGCGCATGTAGCACATTCATGAACATCAACATGAACTTTATTGTCAACAATTTCAGATAAACTAATTTGACCAATATTAATATCTTTGCAGAACACAAGTAATTGATCTATTGAATCAAAATTCAAATCCTTACCTAGCTTTTTGCCCGCATAATAGGAAATTGAAGATGCTCCTGCACCCATAATGTCTTCTAATGCCACTAATCGCAGAAGCCTATACAATCCCAGTCCAACTTGGTCACCTAATTCAGGGCGTTTAATTTTTAATGCATTTGCAATTGTAATTGATTCTTTCATCATCATTCTCTGCTAGTTAAGTTTACCCAATGATTATATTTAATTTAGTAAAATCACGTATTGACCTTCATCAAATCAGTATCAATTTTTATCATTTAATTCATCACAGTTATAATTAATTTTTAATCATGATAAAATCTGCTCCCTTGTTTACTTTACCATTACACTTTCCATGCCATTAGTCGTCGTAGGACTTAATCACACAACTGCACATATTGATATTCGTGAAAAGATGTCAGTTGCGGAAGACTCTGTTGCTAAAGCAGCTGAACAATTGTGTTTGCATGATAAAATTGAATCTTGTGTTATCATCTCCACCTGTAATCGCACTGAATTTTACTTCGACTGCGATAGTGCCGAAATAGCTCAAACTCAATTCTGCCAATGGTTTGGTTATACTTTTGAGGAAATTGGTCAACATTTATACACACACGCTAATTTTGATTGTATCCAACATTTATTTGCTGTAGCTTCAGGTCTAGACTCTTTGGTCTTGGGAGAAGCGCAAATTTTGGGACAAGTCAAATCAGCCTATGATATCTCTAAACAAAGAAAATTTCTAAATAAAACAACTGACCGATTTTTTCAAACAGCTTTTAGAATAGCAAAATCAGTTCGTAGCAATACTGACATTGGCAAGAATCCTGTATCCATTGCCAATAGCTCCGTACAACTTTCAAAACAAATATTTGGTGAATTAAACAAACAAAACATTTTAGTTATTGGAGCAGGCGCAACCTCTGAGCTCTTATTGCGTTATTTGAGCAAACACAGTTACCAATCCCTATCAATATGCAATAGAACCTTATCGAATGCTAATAAACTCGCCAAACAATTTGACTGTGGTAGCTTCGACATGAACCAACTACCTGGTAAAATATCTGCTTTTGATTTAATCTTTACAGCCACATCTAGTCAACAACCTATCATTGACTATGGTATGATTAAATCTGCCCTTCAGCAAAGAAAACACCGACCAATAGTTATTATTGATATTGCTATTCCAAGGGATGTTGATATTAGCGTAAAAAAATTTAATGATATATTTTATTATGCTGTGGATGATTTACAGAAAGTCATTAGCAATAATTTAAAAAATCGAGAACAAGCCGCACTTGTAGCAAAGGAAATTATAGCAGCCGAAGCCGAATCGTTTTGTTACTGGTTAAAAAGTCAGCAACACACACAATTGATTTCCACATTCCAACAAGAAACTGCTAAAATTAGAAAACACAGCCTTGATAAGGCCTTGAAATTATTAAATAAAGGCGAGGATGCCCAAGAAGTACTTTTCCAACTTGCCAACAACTTAACCAAAAAATTGAATCATACGCCTGTTAAAGCCATAAGAGACGCGATAAACTCAGGGGATGAAAATAAAATCAACACCATAAAAACATTATTAAAACTAGAACATCCATCGGACAAATAAAACATGACACCAGAGATTAAGACAAAATTACAAACAGCCAGTGAGAGACATGAAGAAATAGGTCATTTAATGTCAGACCCTGATGTTATGTCTGATCAAAATAAATTTCGTGACCTATCTAAAGAATATGCTAGTTTAGAAGACTTGGTTCAAACTTTTGCAAACTACAAAGATGCAGAACAAGAAATAGCTGATGCTCAAGAGATGATGGACGATCCTGAAATGAAAGAAATGGCACAAGAATCATTACTTGAAGCAAAAGGAAATTTAAAAAAATATGAAAAAGAACTGCAAATATTATTAATACCAAAAGACCCTGATGATGACAAAAACATTTTCTTAGAAGTGCGCGCCGGAACTGGAGGAGATGAAGCTTCTTTATTTGCAGGCGATTTATTCCGCATGTATTCTCGTTATGCTGAAAATAAAAAATGGAGTGTCAGTATTGTTAGTGTCAATGAAGGAGATCATGGTGGTTTTAAAGAAGTTATCGCCCAAATAGATGGAGATGGCGTTTTTTCACGTTTTAAATTTGAATCAGGTACACACCGAGTTCAACGAGTTCCAGCAACAGAATCACAAGGCCGTGTCCACACATCCGCCTGCACAGTGGCAATTCTTCCAGTTGCCGATGAAAGAGAAGAAATAACCATAAACCCTGCTGACCTACGGGTTGATACCTTTCGAGCATCCGGATCAGGGGGGCAGCACGTTAATAAAACCGACTCTGCCATACGGTTAACACATCTACCAACAGGACTTGTGGTAGAGTGTCAGGATCAACGCTCACAACACAAAAATAAAGCACGAGCCATGACCTTGTTGCAATCTAAAATAAACGACATTGAAAAAGATAAACTAGCATCCGAACAAAGTGAGGCCAGAAAATTACAAGTCGGATCTGGTGATCGTTCACAAAGAATTCGAACTTATAATTATCCACAAGGTCGAATAACCGATCATCGCATCAATTTGACTTTATATAAATTGCCTGAAATTATGGATGGCGATATTGATCAGGTAATAGAACCATTAATTCAACAAAACCAAGCAGACTTGCTTGGAGGCGAGTAAATAAATGAAAAAAATAATCCTAATACTGTTTATCTTAATACTATTTGGCTGTTCACCAACAAAAAAAGCCGCCTCGGACACACCTGAAGTCAATAAACTATTAAGAACAATCACTGTTGATGCATTAAAAGAAAAAAATTATGAACAAGCCAAAAGAAGTATTGATGCATTAATTTTAAACAACCCAAAGAACTGGGACTTT
>JALWML010000338.1 GCA_027083915.1 Lysobacterales bacterium
TAAATGTAGGCTTTGGTAAAAAGAAAGACTCGCAATTTGCAGAAATTATTGAAATAGCCAAAAAATACGATAAACCCGTCAGAATTGGAGCAAACTGGGGCAGTTTAGATCAAAAATTGCTAGCTAAAATGATGGATGAAAACAGTTTGTTAGCAGAACCATTAGAAGCTAATAAGGTTATGGAAGAGGCGTTGATTTTGTCAGCCTTAAATAGTGCCGAGCAAGCACAAGAGTTGGGTTTAGGTGCGGATAAAATAATTATTTCGTGCAAGGTCAGTACCGTGCAAGCTCTGGTTAGTATTTATAAATCTCTTGCATCTCGCTGTACATACCCATTGCATTTAGGCTTAACCGAAGCGGGTATGGGTTCTAAAGGGATTGTTGCTTCAACAGCTGCTTTGAGTATTTTATTACAACAAGGTATTGGTGACACCATTCGCATATCCTTAACACCAGAACCCGGTCAGTCACGTACAGAAGAAGTCATTGTTGCTCAAGAGTTGCTGCAATCATTGGGTTTGAAGTCATTTGCTCCCATGGTTACGGCTTGTCCGGGTTGCGGTCGCACGACCAGTTCTTTTTTCCAAGAGTTAGCCCAAAAAACAACAACATTTATTCGAGAAAAAATGCCTGAATGGCGCTTAAAATACCCCGGAGTTGAGGACATGAATGTCGCGGTTATGGGTTGTATTGTCAATGGCCCGGGTGAGAGCAAACATGCTGATATTGGTATATCTTTGCCCGGAACTGGTGAAGCACCTTCGGCACCAATTTTTATTCAGGGTAAAAAGACACAAACATTACGTGGTGAAAATATAGCCGATGAATTTTTGACCATTATGAATGATTTTGTGCAATCAAACTATGGAAAATAAACCAACACAAAATAAACCAACAATAATAAATACACGTAAATTATTTATTTTTAACCTGCATCATTTTATAAAATACGTTTTTGGTGGGCAAGTACTGCCGATGATTGCAATTTTTGCCGCAACGTTCGTATTTATGCCATTTTCTACTTTAGCATTTGGTTTTATCTATATTGTTGTCATGATGATGGTTTACAAACTGGCATTTGATGTGTTGGCAGATACAGCCAGTGGCAATATGTCGCCGATGGTTCGAGAAAATTACTTGGTTACCAACGCTGTGGCAATTAAGGTGGCTGTAATAGCTGTATTGATTGAAGTGGTATTAATGGTGCTGAAAACCAAAGGCTATAGTTCCCAAATTCAGTTGTTTTTCTTGGCATTTAGTACATTTGTAACACCTGCCATCTACATGAGTTTAGCATTAAGCAACTCTTTAAGAGTGGCATTTAATCCGATTAAATTGTTTTCTATGATAAAAACGATGCATATTTCTTACTTTTTGTTTGTCGCCTTTTGGTTAGCAACGATTATGTTTCATGAACGAATTATTAATCCATTTATCTTTGATCACTTGCCTGTTTTTATTAATGGCATTGTCTCTAGTTTTATTGAGTTCTCTTTATTAATACTGAATTTTCACATCATGGGTTATATCTTATTCCAAAATAGATCAGCCTTGGATTTAAAAAGTATTGGGATAGATGCGATAGACGATGATGAAATTGTTATCGATGCTGTTGAAACCAACCCCATACACGAGAACATTAAACGTTTGTTAGCAGATGATGAGGTGGAACGTGCCTTAGCAATGGTTATCGAACTAAAAAATAGTGGTGATAATTCATTAGAGCTAAAAGAGTTAGCTAAGAAGGCTATGGATATGAAGATGTATAGTCCAAGTAATTTAGATGTAGCTGAAAAAATTCATCGTCGATTACGTGATGGTTTAGATAGTAAGGCTTTGAGTCTACTAATCAGCCACCTAGATGCAGGCAAGGAGTATGTTGAAACCTCTCCAGAGGATGTGAAATCATTGGTTGAATATGCCATTGTTGCTAATAAACCTCACTATATACCTGCATTGATTAAAGATTTTCATAAAAAATACCCTTATCATGCGGATATTGTGCCCAATTATTTTTTGTTAGCAAAAACACTGTATAACGATAGGATAACCCGAGATAAGTCAAAAGAATTATTGAACTATATCATCGAAAAATACCCTGGTGATGCTTATATAGCTGAAGTCAAAGCGTGGTATAAAGGCATTCTGTTGATAGAAAGAGAGTAAACGCTTTGTTATAAATATGTGATAATTTCATGATAATTGTGTGAGAAGTTGTTGGTTTAATGGCAGTTCATTCAAATACAGAGTTCATCATGAATAAAAAACATTTAATAAGGCTACTTTTTACATCCGCCATTTTCTCTACAACAATAACACTACAAGCAACTGAGTTAAAAGTCAAAGTTGAAAACTTAACACAGTCAGGTGGTGTATTTTTAACACCTCTTTGGGTAGGCTTTCATGACGGTAGTTTTGATAGTTATACACTTGGAGAACCAGCATCTGAAGGCATTGAAAGAATAGCTGAAGATGGTAATCCTGCGCCATTACGAACAGAGTTTGCTGGAGCAACAACCACTGGTCAAGATGGTGTGATTTTTAATCCAGAAGGGTTTGCTGGAGCTCCAGTTTTTGAGCCAGGCAGTGTATCTACTATGGTTTTTGATGTAGATGGCAGTACACAAAAATATTTTAGTTATGCCAATATGGTTATTCCATCGAATGATGCTTTTGTGGCTAATGATAACCCATTAGAACATCCGCTTTTTGATGAAAATGGTGATTTTATTGGACCTATGTCATTTATTGTTTGGGGTTCACAAGTACTTGATGCTGGCACTGAAGAAAATACCGAATCTGATGCAGCTTTTATCAACCAAAGTGCAGCCAATACAGGTAATGCTACAGCTGAAAATATTGCTGTTCATCCGGGCTATAATGGTTCGGTTGCCAATGCAGATGCAACACCCGTAACAATTCTTGGAGGAACGGTTGCATCAGGTGATACCATTGATAGTGTAAATGGTGATTTTAAAAACAATAATTATCAACTAATGCGCATCACTATTTCAGAAAATACCATACCAGTGCGAGTCAGTATTAAGAATAGTGCAATGACAGATGGGACATTCCTAACACCTTTTTGGGTTGCCTTTCATGATGGCAGTTTTGACACCTATGATGTTGGCTCTCCTGCATCTCCAGGTTTAGAACGTATGGCAGAAGATGGCGATAGTTCACTATTAAGTAGTGAATTTTCCACAGTTGGAACTGGTTTTGATACAGTAATTACTAATCCAGAAGGTTTTGAGGGAGCACCATTGTTTGATCCAGGATTTAGCACACAACAAGTGATTAATCTTGATCCAATGGTGAATAAGTATTTTTCTTATGTTTCTATGTTGTTACCCTCAAATGATGCATTTATTGGCAACGCCGATCCAAAACGTCACCAAATATTTGATGATAATGGTCAATTTGCCGGTAATGTCTCATTCAAGGTTTATGGTTCACAAGTTAAAGATGCAGGGACAGAAGAGAATAATGAATCAGGTGCTCCATTTTTTAATATGGATGATCCAAGCGTTAATACATCAGAAAATATTATGCCACACTTAGGCTTTAATGGCTCTGTTGGTAATCCAAATGGTACACCTCAAGTCTTTTTAGGTAACACCAACCCTCCTGGTTTTTTAATTGACCAAACCAAAGCTGATTTTTCAATTGAAGGTTACCAAGTAGCTGAAATCGCTATCTCACGATTAGTGGATGGTTCGTTAAGTGGTTCATGGTACGATCCTAGTCGTTCAGGTGAAGGGTTTGTTATTGATATTACTGATGCAGATAATGGTGAAGCTCGCGCGGTGGTATCATGGTATACTTATAATTCAGATGGTACAGGCACCCAAGCTTGGGTAATTGGTACAGGTCCAGTTGTCGGAGATACTAT
>JALWML010000339.1 GCA_027083915.1 Lysobacterales bacterium
CTAGTATTGATGTGCAAAGTGATTACCTTTATGGTTCACCAGCCTCCAATAACCGTTTTGATGCCACTGTTTCAGTTAGCAGCCAGACGCGTTTGTTTGATGAGTATAAAGACTATGAGTTTGGCTCACGCAAATACCATGATTATGATTTAAACTTTGATGTGCCACAAGCACATTTGGATGCTAAAGGTTTTGCTCAGTTAAGTATTAAAAATCAATGGAATGGTACAAAATTTCCTTTGCGATTAAAGACCTTTGTTAATGTCTACGAGTCTGGTGGACGACCTATATCTCGCAGTGTGATTCAAACCATTTGGCCACAAGAATTTGCTATTGGTGTGCGTCCATCATGGCTGCAAAATGATGCAGATTACGCCAGTCCAAATAGCAATAATGAAATCGAATTAATCGCCATTAATCAACAAGGCGAAAAGGTTGATATGAATAATGTTGATGTTTTGTTGATTCGTGAAAATGACCAACGTTATTGGCATTGGGGCGATGATGGCTGGAGTTATAACCGTTCCGAAACCAATGTTGCCGTGTTTGATACGGTTGTTAATTTAAAAAAGGATGAAGTTAATAAAATCACTTTACCAGTGGATTATGGCAATTACCGTGTCGAAATTCGTGATGCCAAGCAAACATTAATCAGTAGTTATCAGTTTTTCTCGGGTTGGAGTTGGTACGATCCGTCTAATGCCAATGGAGAACGTCCAGATCAAGTGCAACTAGCATGGAACAGCGACACAATCACCCAAGGTACGGATGCAGAATTAACCATCACAGCACCTTATACAGGATTGGCACTTATTACGGTTGAGAGTGATAAGATTTTGTATAAAAAAAACGTTCAATTGGATTCTGCCCAACAGACAGTCATGATACCTATTGATAATAATTGGAATCGCCACGATTTACATGCCAGTGTTATGGTTATTCAAAAAGGCGATAGCAAACGTAAACACCTTCCTGCTCGATCTTTTGGTGTCATTGCTCTACCACTTAATCGTGATGACAGAAAAATTGCACTAGAAATTAAAAATCCAGAAAAAATCTTACCAGAATCTTCGGTAACCATTACAGTCTCCGCTAAGAACTTAAGCAATCAAAACAGTTATGTTACTTTAGCCGCAGTTGATACTGGCGTGCTTAATGTTAGTAATTTTAAAACACCAGATCCATTTGCGTGGTTGTTTGCTGCTCGAAAATACAGTACCGAATTGCGTGATATGTATGGTTCAATTATTGCCTACGGAAATGGAAAGTCTACCCGACAAAAGTTTGGTGGCGATGCGGATATCAACCGAGGAGGGGATGCAGCGCAATCAGATGTGCAAATTGTCTCACTATTTAAGGATAAAGTCGCTTTTGATGCTAATGGCAAAGCACAAATCAAGCTTGATATTCCATACTTTAATGGAGAAATTCGTTTGATGGCAATGGCTTATAATGATGAACAAGTGGCAGGCGTTGAATCCCGTATGAAAGTCGCAGCACCGATTGTGGTCTCCAGTGCGATGCCGCGATTCTTGGCTAAAGGGGATGAATCCTTTGCCGTTATTGATGTACAAAATACAGAAGATTTTGCTCAAAAAATACAACTTAATTTAACAACTGATAAGTACCTTGGTGAGCATCAATTATCTCAAACCTTTGAGTTAAAAGCCCAAGAAAAGCGCATCGTAAAATTACCCATCAAAGCAACAACGTATCGCGGTTTGGGTGCAGTGATGGTCAAAGCGCATATAACAGGACAAAATAATTACAGCCTAGAACGAGAGTGGAAACTCGGTATAAGACCCGCGTTAGCTGCTGTCACCACCAGTCAAATAGCCGTTATTGAGCCAGGTAAATCTGTGGTTATTGCTCAAAAGCAAATAGATTTGTATGAAGATGATGGCTTAAAATCAATCCTAAAAGTTTCCAATAGCCCTGTGTTGGATGCGCAAGGTCATTTGCATAAACTGATTCAATACCCTTATGGTTGTTTAGAGCAAACGACCAGTAGAGCATGGCCATTGTTAGAGGTTGAACAAAGTGACTTGAATTTGTTTGAGAATAACAAGTCAGTTGAAATTTTTGAAAAACGCAGTGAACTGGTGGAAAATGCTATCAGCAGAATAGTGGGAATGCAACGGTATGACGGTAGTTTTGGTTTGTGGAATAATAATTCACCTGAAGAAAGGTGGCTGACAGTTTATGCCTCTGATTTTCTTATAAAAGCGAAAGCCAAGGGTTACAATGTTCCTGAATCGGTTTTAGAAAAAGCCATCAAGCGCATGCGAACTTATGTGCGTAAGAGCCGAAGGCCTCGCTCAGATTTAGCTCAATACTTAAGCTCCAAAGAACATTTTTTGGTGGCGTATAAAGCCTATGCAGCTTATGTTTTAGCTGGAATTAAACAATTGAACCTACAAGATGTGCGCCAAGCCTATGATAAACAGGCTAAATTTAGTAAAACTGCTTTACCTTTGGCGCATTTTGCTGCGGCTTTAGAACTTATGGGTGATGAAAGGCGCGCTAATGAAGCATGGCTTAAGGCTGTGGATTTTAAAACAGACACCAGCCGATATTATTACTACGGCGATTATGGCACTACTGTGAGAGATATTTCACAAGTTATTTTGCTTGGCATGGATAGTTTGTTGGCGGATAAATTAGCCAAAACACCCAATATTTTATTTCCTCAACTCTTAGATGAACTCAAAGGTAAACGCTGGATGTCCACACAAGAACGCGGCAGCTTGTTTCGATTAGCCAAAGCGCTTGAAAAGAAGAAAAACAACCAACAATGGAGTTTAGACTTAAACCGAAATAACCACACCGATAGCTTTCAACAAAGCAATGACTTAAGTAAAATTTGGTTTGGCAAAGATGCTAAACAAGCTTTATTGTTGAAAAACACAGGTAAACAAACCTTGTTTGTGGATTACAAAACGCAAGGTTATCGAACTGATAATGCTTTTAGCAATAACGGTATAACCATCAAACGCCATTTTTACGACACCAAAGGTAATAAGAAAAACATTAAGCAGTTAAAAACAGGTGAAATGATTTTGGTGCATGTAGAAGTCAGTTTAGATAAAAAAGATAAAAATCGTAGCTATTTACCCGATGCTATGCTGATTGAATTATTGCCTGCTGGTTTAGAATTAGAAAACCAAAATTTAGAGCACTCGTTTAAGTTAGATGATATTAAAATCGATAAAAAAGCCATCTACCAATGGCAAAACAATACCCGAATCAAACACCAAGAATTTCGCGATGATCGATATATCGCTGCACTGTCTTTATCAAAATACAGAACAAGCCATATATTCTACCTCGCCAGAGCCGTAACCCCAGGAAAATACACCATCCCATCGACGCTAGTTGAAGACATGTATCACCCTGATATACGAACAGTAAGTAAAGAGCAGGGGCAGATGGAGGTTGTTGAGTGAAGAAGAAAAACAACACTGACTGGGATATTCTCTTTAATTATTGGCAAAATGGCAACTTATCTTGTGCCTTTGAATGTGTGGAACTATTCATAGAAAAAACCCCTCATACTGTTAATGGTTGGATTGTAAAAGCAGATATTCTATCAAATTTTGCTCGATACTCAGAGGCTGAAAAACACTTACAGGAAGCTGAAAAGCTTTTGAAAAAAGAGTCAATGTTTTTGGTGTATAATCAATACGGTCACTTATACAAAAACAAAGGTGATTTGAAAAAAGCTAAAAAACTCTATAAAAAATCGTTAGCCAATAAAGAAACAAGTGAAGGTTACAATTTTCTAGGGTCACCCGTGGTGCATTTAGGAAAAAGTTAAAAAAATAAGTTACTCATAGGCAAAAGCCGTGTATATTTAAGGTTCTCAACATCTGAAAAATACAACAATATG
>JALWML010000340.1 GCA_027083915.1 Lysobacterales bacterium
GCCTCTAAGTGCTAAGCACATTGCTGAAAAATTAACAGGCGAATCTTGGACTTATGTCACAATTAAAACTTTGATTAATCGATTGTTAAAAAAAGGTTTTTTAAGTTTTGAAAAGGAGGGCCGGCAATATCTTTATAGTGCAACGATTACAGAAAAAGACTATTTAAAAAAGGAAAATAAAAGCTTTGTTGAAAGAATGTATGCAGGTAGTTTTAGTGGTCTATTTGCAGCTTTTACGCAACATGAAAAAATTAGTGGACAAGAATTGAAAGAAATAAAAAAAATGATAAGTGAAATGGAGAAAGATTCATGAATGCTTACTATGAAATTTTAATTCTTAGCAGTCTATTTATTACAGTAGTCGGTTTGTTAATTGTGCTGATGAGAAAGTGTATGCAAATATTGGGTTGTAGCACGACTAGTATTTACAAACTTTGGTGGGTTTTTTTGGTTGGTTTTGCATTGATAGTTGTGTTGTATCTCAATAATCCAATAAATGATATTTCATCAGGTTTCACACAATCAATCGAAATGCCGTCCGTTCATATTACGTATAATAAAGTTGTAGAGTCGGATTGGAAACTTCCTTTGTTGTTAGTTTGGGCGGTTGTTTCTTCAATGCTTTTAATTCGATTACTTTGGAATTATTACACACTAAAAAAAGGCTTGAACTTAAATTCAGTACAAGAAAACAAGATTGTCAAAACAGCTATTATTGACACACCAGTCGCGTTTGGCTTTTTCAAGTCAAAAGTGTATGTTCCTTTTGATTTTGAGCATATCTACACGAAATCACAACAAATATTATTACTCAAACATGAATCGATTCACTGCAACCGTTATGACCCTTTTCTATTAATAATGTATAAATTATTGATTGCACTGTTCTGGTTTCATCCAGTTATTTATTTATTGAATCACTACATGAAAAAAGATCAAGAGTCTTCTTGTGATGAAATTGTCTTAAAAAAATCACAACAGCCGACTGAATATTCAAGATTGCTGTTACAACTTAACCAACAAATAAATCCGTTGGCTACTAATACTAAATCTGAACTTTATTGTTCATCATCTTCCATGCTAAAGGAGCGAATTATGTTAATTAAAAATCTAAAACCCAAAGGTATTATCAATAAACTATTATCTCAATCTCTGTTGTTGGTTTCAGCAGCAAGTATTTTCATCACCACAACAGTACTGGCAGATATAGTAAAAGTAGCTAAAGAGCAACAAAAGTTTATTGAGGTACCTAAACCAATTAAACCCACCATAGTACCTATTAGTCATAAAGTTATGAATAATGATAAGCAAAAAATTGTATTGACCCCTCAAGCTGATAAATCAACTAAATATGTTGGACTTTTAAAGCCAAAAGCACCAAATGAGCCAACAGCTCCAAAAGCACCAGCATCTCCAAAGTCGCCAAAACTAGAGGCTAATCCAGTGAATAAGTTAGTCGCACTCTCAACTCCAAGGCCTAATTATCCTCGTAAAGCTGCAATAGCCAAAGTAAATGGATATGTTGTGGTGGAATTTGATGTGATGACAGATGGTTCTGTTAAAAACCCACTAGTGATTGAGTCAGAACCTCAAGGAGTTTTTAATCGAGAAGCTGTAAGGAGTGTTGAAAAATATAAATTTAAACCACTAGATGAAAAAATGAGAGTGAGAAGAAAGGTTGAGTTCTCAATGAATTAATACAGTTGAAGACCTTTGTTACTAGTTACAAAGGTCTTCTATTTATGTTGGCGACTACAATACTATAAATTATCAATATCAACAGTACGACTTTCATCATTAGCACTTTTAACCGCTGAAAGTATCGCATCCAATTTTTGACGATTAAGCAGCTTGCCATTGAGAATTACGGTGTTTATTGTTTTTGTATTTTTAATATTTTCCAAAGGATTTTTATCCAATAAAACCAAATCAGCTCGGTAACCCTTTTTAATGACACCTGATTTCTGTTTCATCCATGCAGCAGGAATCTTTGTAGCAGATTGTAGGATTTGTGAATTGCTCATTCCTGATTGGGCTAAAGTGTTAAACTCATCATGCAATGAAAACCCCGGAACCATCACAGGCGCATTGGCATCGGTTCCGACTAATAAGATGGCATGGTGTTCAAGCATTTTTGTTAGCATTATTTTTTGCGCTTTCACATAAGTATTCCAATAGATTTTATTGCCTTCAAGGCGATCTTTTGGGTAATCATCTCTTAAACGGTAGCGATTTACCTTGCCTAACCACCCCAAACCGCGTGAAGTGAGGAGAGTACCTTCGGTTGCTCCAGGGTTGGCATAAGGCAGTTGAATTTCTGTGAGGATTGCGTTCAGTTCGTGCTTTTGCCTGACAAATGATTCCATCAGATTAAGCGTTGAAATTACGGCAATATTTTTTTCAACCAATTGTCTGGCAACCGCCTCACTTCTTTGCTGCACAAAGTTAAGAAACTTATCGGCATTTTTACTGCTATAACCACCAAACTCAAGATTAAGTAGCTTGGTTAATTCTTCGATATGTGCCACTTCTTTTTGATTGCCTTTGAACAAATCAGATAACCTGCCTTCAAGACTGATATGACCAATAATCGGAATATCCACATTTTTTGAACTTTCGTTTACATTTCGGTATTGTTCTATAGAAAACAACGAACCCAGCTTAACTGCATCAAAGTCTTTATCTTTTGACTCTTGTAGTATGGCAAGAGCTTTAGTTTTTGAATTGATATTAATGTCTTTACGTGTCCAATGGTTAAACCAACCACGGATAGTGCTGGTTGTTTCTAACTTTGCTGTTGCCACAAATAGTTTTGGTCCAATGCGTCCATTTTCAATTTCATTACGCCATTTTAAGTGTAACTCATTACCCATCATTTCACGCACTTGTGTTACGCCATTGGCAACATAAAGCAGTAAGTCATTAGGGCTTTCGACCAAATGCACATGTGAATCGATTAAACCGGGGATTAAATATTTTCCTTGCGCATTGATAATTGTAGCTTTGCTCGGTATTTCAATATCCTTACCAACTGAAATAATCTTACCATCATCAATAACCACTGTTTGTTCACTTAACATGTTAATGCCATCAACAGAGAGGATGTTGGCATGAGTAAAAGCAATGGTTTCTTGTGGCGTCTGAAACTGTTCAGGATCCACCACCTTGGTATGACCACCGTACATTTTTGTTAATTCATAATCGATAAAAAAGTAAGCCACAAAGCTGAGGATAAAGAAAGATAAGCCAAAACGCTTAAGCCATTTGCAGATAGTAGTTTTTTTCATTGTTGCACTCGTATTGATTAATTAAGAGTGCTCAGTTTATGAATTGTAAGTCATTTGGTCTTATCAAAAGTGGGGGAATGCTGGGCGATTGTGGGGTTTATAGTTATATACATTTTTCTATGCAGTTATTCTATGCCATATTTTCCTTTAACTTCTTGTAATATTAATTTTGGGTCATAACCATAACCGTCTTTAAATACCAATTCAACATTCCTTATACTCCTATCAATATTTCCAACGATAACTACAAAATCTGCCTTTTTTCCTTTTTCGATTGAACCTATTTCAGTATTTGAGAGTACTTTTGCTCCATTACTTGTCATAATTTTAAGAACTTCCTCTGTTGTAAATCCCGATTCTTTGAGTAATTCAAAATTTCGCTGGTCGCCAAAACCTGGAAGTACGTGTCTGCCTGCATCTACACCTGCTGATAAAGTTCCTCCCATTTTAAAAAACTGATATTCAAAAGCCATAATTCGTTTCAGTCTTTTCTCTCTTAAGTCCTCGTTCGAATTGATACTGTTATGTTGCTTTCTTCTTTCTTGATATTGCGAAACTAAAAATGGCGACATTGCATCTAAAGTACGTTCAACTGCAT
>JALWML010000341.1:0-3468 GCA_027083915.1 Lysobacterales bacterium
AAGTTGATGAATTATCAACAAATAATAAATGAGGTTTATCAGCAGGTTTCAAAAGAAAACAACAGTGGAACGTTGGCTGATTATATTCCTGAATTATCAAAAATAGCTGACCACAAGTTTGGCGTCTACCTTTCGACGGTTGACAAAACAGAGTTCTGCATTGGAGACTATGCTGAAAAGTTTTCAATTCAAAGCGTGGTTAAAATCTTCTCTTTGATTATGGCATACCGGCTTTTAGGGCATGATATTTGGCAAAGAGTGGGTGTTGAACCTTCAGGAACACCTTTTAATTCATTAGTGCAGTTAGAATCTGACAATGGAATACCCCGCAACCCCTTTATAAATAGTGGGGCATTAGTCATTTGTGACATTTTAGTTTCTGAATTAAAAAATCCTAAAGAAGATTTTTTAGGTTTTATAAATACAGTCTCACAAAATACCCATATCGAATTTTCTAAAAAAATAATGTCATCTGAAAAATCAGTAGACTATAGAAATATTGCCTTATGCAACTATATAAAATCCTATGGAAATATACACAATGACCCAGAAGAAGTACTTAATTTGTATTTTAATATTTGTTCAATAGAAATGACCTGCCAAGAACTGGCTCGGTCTTGTTTATTTTTAGCAAACAATGGAAAAACATTGTCCAGTCAAGAACGCATTTTAAACAAAAGTCAAACCAAAAGAGTCAATGCAATAATGCAAACCTGTGGATTTTACGATGAATCAGGTGAGTTTTCGTTTAAAGTTGGACTACCAGGAAAAAGTGGTGTGGGTGGAGGAATTATTGCTATTCATCCAAATAAATACAGTATTGCAGTGTGGAGCCCCAAGTTAAATGCCAAAGGAAACTCATACCGTGGCATGAAGTTTCTTGAGCTCCTGACCACTCGATTGCAATCATCAATATTTTAGCTTTTCCTCGAACAGATTCTGTTAAATATTTAAGTAAATTCCTACAGCTAGACCAATTAGCACAAGCCCCATGACAATTGGTATAATTAAATTATTACCTTGTTGATTCCCACTAGTTTTATTCACATTTTTTGCTTTAGTGGATTTTGGAGTTTTAAAGATTAAATCAACAGAACCTAATCCAATCTTATCTCCATCTCCTAAATAGGCAGAAAGTTTCTTTTGATCATTGATTACAATTCCATTTGTTGAAACTAAATTAACAATTTTCCAACGACCTCTTTGGTGAATAATTTGTGCATGACGATTGGATACACTGGAGTGTTCAATAACAATATCACACTTGGAATCACGACCAATTTCCCACCCTGATGCTTCTTCAAAATTTGTTACTGGTAGTTCAAATATTTGTTCTGCAGCATTATCAGAAAAACAATGTAAACATGTCATTGTCGAATCAGCTGGAGTAACATCTCTTTTAACACCTGATTTAATTGCTTCAATCTCTTTGGGATCCATCATGCGAGTTCCATCAACAGACCCTGTTTCTTCTATCCAACTAGAGGGTATTTCTTCTTTTGATTTATTAACCACTGCTTTTATTTTTGGTTCTGAAGTTTTTTCTTTTGACTTGTTGCTAATGGCATCTGCATCAGCCTTACTTTCAATTACTTTTTCAATTTTCTTTTCTTCTTCCTTTTTAACTATTTTTGTTTTTTCTTCTTGCACTATTTTTTCAGGCAAACTGGCATCAATAATAATTTTTAATTCATGACTTTCGACTTTAACACTGTCATTGTTTTTTAATTTTGTTGGTTCTTGGATGTTTTTTCCATTAACAAAAGTACCATTACTTGAGTTTAAATCCGTAACGATTAATTCCTTATCAATTATTTCAAACTTAGCATGCATACGAGAGATTCTTTTATCATCTATTTTTATATCACATGTATCACTACGTCCGACAGTCAACTCATTTACAACGAGATATTTGTGTCCTTGATCTACTTGAACTGAATGAGTTAACTCTAAGTTAAATCCACCAACTATTGTTTTATCGTTATCTTGAACTTGCATTTTTTTCTCTTTACGTTATGTTTATTTAATTATGTTAGGTATGAAATGATACCGCTAGTAAATATAATCCTTGATATTTACTGTTATAAAATTATACTTGTTGTCTACTTTTACAATTACATCATATATGTTATTAAAATCAATACTAATATTGGAGCTATTATAAAAAAAGTCAACTCCATTATACTAGGCTTGGCTTCTTTAATGGCAATATTTTCAACTTCAAGTTTTTTAGGTTCGATTGCCTTTACTTTTAATTTCTCTATTTGAACAGTAGCTTCTTCGTCTAGTTGCTGTTTTGCTACTTCGATAGCATCACCTGTTTCTGTATCAAACTTCCGAATCACTTTTGCTTTGATAATGTTATTATGACTGCTGTTAACCATACCTTGAATAGTTAATAAGGTAATATTATCTTTTCCGTCTAACTCAACCGCTGATGCAACCGCTTCTTTGGTAAACTTCTCTAAAGACAAATTCTTTTTTAATCCCTTTATCATAACTTTTTCTTTAAATATTTCATACAACCCATCAGTGGCGAGTAATAGAATTTGATCTTTTTCTAAACTTCCTTTATTTAATGCAACATCAAGAATATCTTTTTCCACCCCTAATGCCTGTGAGATAATATTCTTATCAGGGTGAGTACTCATGTCTTCAAAATTAATGTGCCCATTTTCAAGCAATAATTCAACATAGGAGTGGTCTCGTGTGATTTGTTTTAACTCGCCATCCCACAAGTAAACACGAGAATCACCAACCCAAGCGACTTCATAGTTGTTACCCTTAAATAATACAGCCACAACAGTCGATGCCATACCTTGTTTTTGTGGGTTAATTTGCAATTCTTCTAATATTTTTTTATGAGCTCTTTGTACCGAGTCTACTAATGAAGTTCCTTTCCTTATTTGCTTTTGAATTTCTTCGCATGTAATTTTACTAGCAACCTCTCCCTTATCAAGTCCTCCAACACCATCAGCTACAATAAATAACCCAAGTTCTTCATCTATTAAATAGCTGTCTTCATTATTTTCTCTTTGTCCAATATGGGATTCTGCATAATGATTCATTATCTTTACCTATGGCAGTTTATTTAAAAAAAGCTTAGCAAGCGTTTGGAATTGAGATGGATAATATTTATCTTCTTTATCAATCGCATTAAATAGTTTATCTAACATTTTTTCGTATTTATCAAAGTCATTTAAATCCAGTGAGAGTGTCTCAACGGCATAAAACAATTGTTCTGCACTAGAATAATCTCGAAAATAACCTTTACTGGCATCTAAAAGAAGTTTTTTTCTAAAATTTTGCTTCTCCTTCTTTGTGTATCTTTTGTTTACAAAGCCTGTTGCAAGCTTTTGTAATTCTTGTTGAATCTGTTGCGCTGACTCAAGTAGGTCTTTTTTAGTCCTAACACTGGCTTGATGAAAACCATTTAAAAACTTTTCTAATTTTGGAGCAGTATCATTG
>JALWML010000341.1:3478-3865 GCA_027083915.1 Lysobacterales bacterium
GTCGCACTGTTCCTGGTGGAACATTAGCACTATTTTTTTCAACAGGCCAACGGGATACAGCCATTGAACGGTGGCAAGAATGACACTCGTAAAAGGATAATTCTGGAAAAAGTCCATGGGTTTTAAATTGTTTAGTTTTCAGTAAGTCCAATTGTTCATTGGCTTTAAATACTAATCCTGTTAACCACATATTAACACTACGTATTGATCCTTTGCGTTTCTCATAATCAGCATCGACTTTATAGTGCGCTGGTTGATTTTGAGTAAAAGATTCTAATTCAAAACTTAATCGTGGATGCCCTGCTCCCATAATGCGATGGGTAGCAAATTTATTGGCTGTTCCTAAATGGCACGACAAGCACAGTTTCGCTCTGTCTTTTGGTTTTT